>JAQVVW010000011.1 GCA_028698765.1 Methanoculleus sp.
CCCCTTCGGTGAGGCGCTGCAGACGATCACCTTCGCGAACTCAAGGAGGGTCGTCGCGGGGGCGCACGAGCACCTGAGGACACTCCGGAGATCGAAGAGCGCGTGAAGAAGAGACCCCACCCCGCTTCTCCTACCTCTTTCATTCCTCCGGGAGTTCGCTCACCTCCTTCCCGAGGAAATAACTCACGACGGTCCTGATCGTGACGAGCGACCCGAGGACGATCAGGTCCTGGAACGTCGGTTCGAGGATCGTCTTGATGATGTCGGCGGCAACGAAGAACTCAAGGCCGATCAGGATGCGCATCGTGAACTTCCAGCGGATGTCGCGGTAACTGATCCTCCTGATACGGGTCTCCCGCGCCAGGAGTTCGACAATCGCGATCGCTGCACCGTAGACGACGAAGAGCGCCCCGAATGTTCCAAGGACTGTCCCGGTGATCCCGACGAGCGCCTCGAGCACCATATACGGCCGGGCATATCGGCGACGGTGGGTTTATACGTTATCCCCCGGAGGCACCCCCGGATTCTCAGGCGCTCTCGGGCCCCAGGGGCACGACGACACGGAACCCGTTGTAGCGTTCGACCGTCACCGGGACGCCGTAGACCGCCTCGATGGTCTCCGGAGTCACCACGCCGGGCCCCCCTGCGGCGTGGATGACGCCGTCCTTTAAGAGAATGAACCGGTCGGCGTAGCGGAGCGCCATGTTCAGGTCGTGCATCGTCATCACCACGGCGACGTCGTGCTCCATCGTCACCTTCCGGACGATTCCAAGAATGTCGAGCTGGTTCTTGAGGTCGAGGCTGCTCGTCGGTTCGTCGAGAAGCAGCACCCGGGGCTCCTGGACGAGCGCTCTCGCGATGCTCACCTTCTGGAGTTCCCCGCCGGAGAGTTCGTCGATGTGTCGCAGCGCCAGGTCCTCGAGGTGGAGCATCCGGACCGCCGCCTCGACGATCCGGATGTCCGCATCGGTCACGTCCCAGCGGATGTGCGGCCGCCGGCCGAGGAGGATGGCATCGAAGACGGTCACCCGGCCCGCCTCGCTCCGTTGCGGGACGTAGCCGACCTTCCGGGCGATCTCCATCCTGTCCGCGGTGAGGAGGTCTGCCCCCCCGACGAGAACCGACCCGGCCTTCGGCCGCAGGATGGCGTTCATGCACTTCAAGAGCGTCGTCTTCCCGACACCGTTCGGCCCCAGGATCGCGAGGACCTGGTGCGGGCGGAGGCCGAACGTGATATCCCGGATGACCGGGCTGCTCCGGTAGGTGAACGCCACACCGTCGACGTCGAGGATCATCGCCGGTACCCCCGTATGAGCAGATAGATGAAGACCGGTGCGCCGAGGAACGCCGTCAGCACGGCGACCGGGAGGATATACGGCGCCACGATGATCCGGGCGACGGTGTCCGAGGCGAGGAGGAGGATCCCGCCCATCACGCAGGAGCCGGGAATGAGGTAGCGCTGGTCGTCGCCGATGAGCCTCCGGACCATGTGCGGGCAGACGAGCCCCACGAACCCGATGACCCCGAGGAACGAGACGATCACGGCGGTCACGAGCGCCGCAACGACCATCCCGATGTCCCGGACCGCCTCAACGCTGACCCCGAGCCCCTTTGCCGTCTCGTCGCCGGCGTCGATCGCGTTGTAGTTCCAGCGGTTCGCGCTGAAGTAGAGGGAGGCTGCCAGCACGACAAGGGCCATGATCCCGAGTTCCTGCCAGTTCGCTCTCCCGACGTCGCCGAATGTCCAGAAGACGACCGCGGCGAGCTGGGCGTCGTCGGCGAAGTACTGGAGAAACATCGTCCCCGCCGTGAAGAGAGAGGAGAGGGCGACGCCGGCGAGCACCATCACCTCGGGCGTCGCCCCGCATATCCGGGATATGAGGAGGATCACCGCGGTGGTAAGGAGGCAGAAAAAGAACGCCACCATCGTCGTCAGGTAGGGGTTGTTCAGGGTGACGGCGTTCGCGACCGACGACTGCATCGTGCCGGTGCCGAGGAGGATGACCGAGACGGCCGCCCCGAAGGCACCGGCGTTTGATATGCCGAGCGTGAACGGCGATGCGAGCGGGTTTCGGAGGATCGACTGCATGGCAACCCCGGCGATCGAGAGCCCGATCCCGGCGACGATCGCGGCAAGTGCCTGCGGGAGGCGGATGTTCCAGACGATCCTGTCCGTGCTGGTGAGATCGAGGGCGGCGCCGGGGTGGAGGAAGGCATTGACCCGGTCGACGACGCCGTTCACGAGGGAGTAAAAGACATCGTACGGGGGGATGCTGACCGCCCCGATCGATATGGACACGATCAGGAGGAGGAAGAGGAGGGCGATCCCCCCGAGTATCCAGAGCGATTTCTGTCGCACGTACCCCAGATAACCCGCGGGAATGACTCCGCCTGCAAAGTGCATGCCTTCACACTTCCCTGTTCAGGCCCCGTGTTACAGCGGGATCTCCGCGAATCCAAGGTTCCTGTACTGGCCGTTCAGGTCGCCAAAGACCGGTCTCCCGACGAAGAACGTGTAGATCTCATCCGCCTTCTCCACCGGGTCGATATCGGCGAACCGGTCGGGGTAGAGGGTCTTCCCGATGAAGTAGGCGTCGGCGAGGATGGTCTCGTAGTTTGCGCTGTAGAAGTTGTACGGCAGAACACCGTAGACACGGCCTTCTTTCGTGGCGGAGAGGCCCTGGAGTGCGGGATCGTTCTTCAGTTCCCCGATCGCCCCGTCACTCTCTGTCTGGATCGTGCCGACGTCGATGAAGAGATATTCGGGATCCCAGTCGACGAGCGCCTCTTTTGCGACATCGGCATGGGCCGCGCCGAGTCCGGTCGCAACGTTCTTTGCGTTCACCCAGGAAAACGGCGGGTAGGCCGGTTCGGTGGATATGATCCCGTGGGCGCCTGCATAGGAGATGCCTCCAACGTAGACAGCCTTCCGTTCGGCCTCAGGGATATCGCCCGTCCTGGCTTCGAGGTCGGCTATCGTCGCCTCGATGTAGGCGATCACCTCTTCGGCCCGTTTCTCCTTCCCGAGAACCTCGCCCATCGTGCGGAGCCCGGTATACATCTCGGCCTTCTCTGCGTCGTTTCTGAGCGAGCCGTAGGCGAACGCCACGACCGGGATGCCGGTCCGTTCCTGGAGCTTGTCGGCCTCGGCGGCACTGGTGCCGTAGGCCGTTCCGGTGGTCCCCGTCTTGAAGATGACCTGCGGCCCGATCCCGATGATCTTCTCGGGGTCGTCCTTGCCCCGGAACTCCCCGATCAGGGGGAGGTTCTTGAACTGCGACCCGTAGGCGAGGACATAGGGGCGGCCCTCTATCACCTGATCCTTCTTCTCGATGTCGTCGACCCCGACGACGAGATCCTGACTCTGAAGGTAGACAAGGTAGCGCAGGCACCCTGAACCCGAGCAGACGACGCTCTCCGGCGACGACTGGATGGTGACTTCCCGGCCGAAGCCGTCGGTGACCGTGATGGTCTGGCCGACGGCCGGGCCGGTCCCGGTGCCGGTGCACCCGGCGGCGGCTATAAGCAGAACGAGGGCCGCAAGCATTGCGGCCGTGAGAACCCCTCTACATCGGAACGGTGGCATAATAATACTTGTAATAGTAACATTGTTTATTATAGTTATCGAATTGCCCTCTATTGAGTGTGATTCAATTCCAATTCGTAATACCAACCACGACGATCGAGATGGTGCCTCCGGGTCTGGGACGCCGGATCCGAATGTCCGGCGCTCTTCCACGGCATCGGGACGGTTCAGAGCCATTTCACCGTTTTCTCCGGTGGGGACCCGTCCTATTCTCCCGGGACGGATACTTATTATGGAAGACCCGACCAACCGATGCATCAGGACGCCGGTCATGCACACCGGCACGACCGGCCTATCATGAGGTATGTAGATGCCGGAGAGGATGTTAACCGAATCTGAGGGATACCGCCTGCTGGAGGCGTGCGGGATACCGGTGCCCCCCCATCACCTCGCCACCAGCGCCTCCGATGCACGGACGGCCGCCGGACGGATAGGCTACCCCGTCGTCATGAAGGTCGTCTCCCCCGAGATCGTCCATAAAAGCGACGTCGGCGGAGTCGTCACCGGGATCGAGAGCCCTGAAGGGGTAGAAGAGGCGTTCCGGACGATCATGGAGAACGCCGCCGCCCATGCCCCGGAGGCGACGGTCACCGGCATCATCGTCGAGCGGGAGATGCCCGCGGGGCTCGAGGTGCTGATCGGCGGAAAGACCGATCCGTCGTTCGGGAAGGTGATCATGTTCGGTCTTGGCGGGAAACTGGTGGAACTCCTGGGTGATGTCGCCATCCGGGTGCTGCCCGCGACGGAGGACGAGATCCGCGCCATGATCCACGAGGTCGAGGGCTCCCGGCTCATCCGGGGATACCGGGGAGAGCCCCCGAAGGACGAGGAGGCGCTCGTCCGGATCATCGCAAAGGTGGCGCGTGTCTTTGTCGAAGACCCCCATATCCGCGAGTTCGACCTGAACCCGGTCATCCTCTACGAGCAGGGAGCAAGCGTCGTCGATGCGAGGATCATCGTCGGGGATACCCCCCGGGGCGCGGCCGCCCGGCTCAGCGTCCGGGTGCCCCCGGATATCTTCCACCCGGAATCCATCGCTGTCATCGGCGCCTCAATAAGCCCGAAGAAGGTGGGCTACTCGGTTCTCCGGAACCTGCTCTCGTTCTCCGGCAGCCTCTACCCGGTCAACCCCTCGCACAACGAGCTCTTCGGGCGAACGACCTACCCCTCCGTCCTGGAGATCCCCGGCCCGGTCGACTGGGCGGTCGTCGCCGTGCCCGCCCGTCTCGTCCCGGAGGTGATAACGGAGTGCGGGAGAAAAGGCGTCCGGCTCGCGATCATCGTCACCGCCGGGTTCCGCGAGACCGGAGAGGAAGGCACGGCTCTCGAAGAGGAGGTCGTAGCGATCGCCCGCAGGCACTCCGTCCGGGTCATCGGCCCAAACTGCCTCGGGATCATGATGCCCTATATGGGGATCAACGCCACGTTCGACCCCGTCTCGCCGAGAGCGGGAGATGTCGCCTTCATCTCCCAGAGCGGCGCGATCATCACCACCGTCGTCGACTGGAGCCTCCCCGAGGAGTTCGGGTTCTCGACCGTCATCAGCGTCGGCAACCAGGCGGATCTCGGGTTCGAGCAGTTCCTCCGGTTCGCCGAGCAGGACGAGAAGACCCGGTCGGTCACCCTCTACATCGAGGAGATCCAGGACGGACGCAGGTTCATGCAGATCGTCGGCGAGGTCACAAAGCGAAAGCCGGTTGTGGTGGTGAAGTCCGGTTCGTCCCGGAAGGGCAGGGTCGCGGCGTCGTCCCACACCGGGTCACTTGCCGGGAGTTACGAGGTCTACGTCGCGGCGTTTCAGCAGGCGGGGGTGGTCGTGTCCCGGAGCCTGCGGGACGCCTTCAGCCTCGCGGAACTCCTGGCGTCAGAGGGCTACCCGAAGGGGAAACGGGCGATCGCCGTTACCAGTGCGGGAGGGTTCGCCGTCCTCGCCTCCGACTACGCCGAGGCCTACGGGGTCGATATGGTCGACCTCCCCGACGACGTGCTCCGCGAGCTCGATGCGTTCCTCCCGCCGTTCTGGAACCACGCAAACCCCATGGACATCCTCGGGGACGCCGACGCCACCCGGTTCGCCGCCCTCTTCGACGTGCTGATACGACACCAGGAGTTCTGGGACATCGCCTTCGTGATCGCCGTGCCGACCACGCTCGTCGATCCCGCACACGTCGCGAACGAGATCGTCCGGTTCTCCCGGAACACGGAGAAGGTGGTGGTGGGCTGCATGCTCGGCGGCGACAGCATCCGGAGCGGGCAACGCATCCTGCGGAGTTCCCGGATCCCAAACTTCGGGGAGCTTGAGGATGCGTTCAAGGCGGTGGGAAACATCCTCAGCGCCAGGGCCGCCCGGGAGGATTGAAGGGGCTCTGCTCCCCGGACGTCGGCAGGAGACGCCCGTTCTCTCTGGATCTCCCGGAAACCTTTTATACGACCACCCCATATCCCGGCCCATCGGAACGGGTTCCACCACCCGGGAGATGAATACGGATGTTGTTTGAGAAGATTAAGTCCGATATCCTTGCTCACAACTCATACATCGTCGGGGCGGGCGGGGAAGCGGCGGTCATCGATCCGAGGCGCGACTGCCTGGTCTATGCGGCCGTCGCCCGGCGCGAGGGCATGAAGATAACGCAGATCTTCGAGACGCATAAGAACGAGGATTACGTCATCGGTTCCCGGGAGCTCGCCCGCCCGACCGGGGCGGAGATCCTGCACGGCGCCCGGGAGGAGTTCGGGTTCGGCACCGGTGTCCGGGAAGGGGAGACGTTCTCGATCGGTTCGCTCGAGTTCGAGGTCATGGAGACGCCCGGCCATACCATTGAGAGCATATCGCTCCTGCTCCGCGACCGATCGGTCTCCGACGATCCCCTGATGGTCTTTACCGGCGACGCGCTCTTCGCCGGGGATGTGGGGAGAACCGATCTTGCTGGCGAGAACCGGCGGCGGGAGGCCTCAGAGATGCTGTATGCGAGCCTGCACCAGAAGATCCTCCCGCTCCCGGACGGCACGATCGTCTGCCCCGCCCACGGCGAGGGGTCGGTCTGCGGCGGGAAGATCAGCGACCGGGAGTACACGACCATCGGGTATGAGAAGGCGACGAACGAACTCCTCTCCCTCTCGAAGAGAGAGTTTGTCGAGCGCAAGGTGAACGAACGGCTCTACGAGCCGCCGTATTTCACGGTGATGCGAAGGCTCAATAAGGAAGGGCCGTCCCTGATCCACAACCTGCCGCACCTGCGAGCGTATTCGGCCAGGGATATCCGATCGCTCACGGACCGAGGTGTGCAGATCGTCGATATCCGGTCCCCGACGGGTTTCGCCGGCGGGCATATCCCCCGGACGCTCAACATCTGGCGGGAGGGTCTTCCCCTTTACCTGGGCTACTTTGTAAACTACGAAGACCCGATCGTCCTCGTGGACGACTTCAACCTTGACCTGGATCACGTGGTGCGCCACTTTGTCCGGCTTGGCTACGACAACATCGCGGGATATCTCGCGGGCGGGTTTGCAGCCTGGTTCAAGCAGGGCGAGATCGTCGAGCGTTCCGGCATCTGGTCTCCTCCCGACCTCGCCGAGAACCTGGACGACCCGTCGATCTACATCCTCGATGTCCGGAAGATCGACCACCGGGAGGAGGAGGGCCACATCCCGGGCTCCCACCACATCTACGTCGGGCACCTCGAGGATCATCTCGATGAGATCCCGGAGGATAAGCGGATCGTCGTCCACTGCGACGCCGGGTATAAGGGGAGCATTGCGGCGAGTATCCTCAGGAAGCACGGGTTTGGAAACGTCACGAACCTGCTTGGCGGCACGATCGGGTGGAAGGCGGCGAACTATCCACTGGTCAAGGAGGAGGAAGAGAAGAGGGCTCTCTCCGCCCCTCCGGCGATGTAGGGACGGGACGGCAGTGCGGGTACCGGACAGGTGATCAGGCCCCGGATCGGGGTTCGGGGAGTGGTGCCTCCTCCCACCCGATAGAGACCCTGATCGGCACCCTGCCTTCAAGCGCGGCCGCTACCGGCGAGCGCCGGTAGCCGCGGTCCACGAGTTCCTCGATCTTCCCCCGCGGCGCATCGGCATCCACCCGGACGGTCAGGCGGATCCCCTCGAGGCCCGGCCGGACGTCCCCGACCTCGAAGAACCCGCCGAGATCGAGGTCGCCCTCGACGTCGATCTCGATGGAGTCAACCTCGATCCCTTCTTCCGCCGCACTGTAGGCGATGCCGATCGCGATGCAGGCGGAGAGGCCCGTGAGCATCAGTTCCGTCGGGCTTGCCCCCCGGTCGGTTCCGCCGAGGGCGGCCGGTTCGTCGGCCGGGATGGCGAAGTTCTGGACGATCGTGGTGGAGTGGGCGCCCCCGTTCCAGCTCGTGATGGCGGAGAGGGTTCTCCTGCCTGCCGCCGATTCCTCCCGCATCGCCTTCTTGAGGGCGTTCACCCGCTCCATATCGACCCCGTTTCTGATCATGATCCATCTCCCGTCAGACGATCGGTTTCGGCGACCGCCCCGTCGTTCTCACGAGGTGCACCATCTCGTCGGGATCGGTCGTCGGGATGTCGCAGGCGTAGTTGGTGCAGACGTATGCCGTCGCCTTCTCCCCGATCGTCACGATATCCCGGGTGAACCCGGCGACCCGGGTGATCTCGGGCTCTTCCTCGTCGGAAGGGCGGAAGATGACGACGGCATCGGGCGCGTAGTGCGATCGGATAGCGTCGATCATCGCTTTCGTGTCCTGTGCGCCCGCAACGCCGGATATGATCACCTCGAAGTTCGGTCCCAGCATGAAATCGAGGCCGGTGAGGAAGTGGGAGCAGGCGGTAGGAGAGTCGCTGACGGTTCCGGCAAAGACGCGCCGTATCCGCCCCGCCGTCCCCTCGAATTCGAGGTTCGCCGTCATCCGCCCGAGAGCGAAGAGGGCGTACATGGCCACGCTGTTGCCGGAAGGAATCGCCCCGTCGTAGATCGGTTTCTGGCGGACGGGAACGTCTGCGTCGTCCGGCACGAAGAAGAACCCTCCCTGGTTGCAGTCCCAGTAGCGGGCGATGAGGTCCCGGGAGAGGCCGACGGCGGTCTGGAGGTAGCGGGGGGCAAACGACGCCTCGTAGACCTCGATGAGCGCCCAGATCATGAACGCGTAGTCATCGAGGGTTGCCGAGAGCCCCGCCTCACCGCCCCGGTAGCGGTGGAGGAGCCGTCCGTCGGCGCCGCGAAGGTTGGCGAGGACAAATGCGGCCGCCCTCTCCGCCGCCGCCAGGTAGTTCGGCTCGTCGAAGGCCCGGGCGGCTTTCGCGAGGGCGGCGATCATGAGGCCGTTCCAGTCGGTGAGGATCTTGTCGTCCCTGTCCGGGCGGACGCGCCGCTCGCGGGCCGCAAGAAGTTTCCGGCGTCCCTCCTCACGGACCACGCCAGATCCTCCTCAGAGGTCTCGAACTCGTGCGCCCAGGATGCGAGGGGGCGGCGCAGGCGGAGGATGTTTCTGCCCGTCCTCCTCCCGCCGGGCTGTTCCCGATAGTTCCCGGGCTCCATGACGTTGAATATCCGGGAGAACCGTTCGCCGTCCTCTTCCCCGAGAACGCCCAGGATCTCGTCCTTCGTCCAGAGATAGAACTTCCCCTCCTCGCCTTCGCTGTCGGCATCCTCTGCCGAGTAGAAGCCTCCGTTCGGATCGGTCATGTCGCGCAGGACGTAGGCGATCGTCTCGCGGGCGGTTCTCGCGAACTCCTCCCTCCCCGTCGCGAGGTAGGCCTCCGTATACGCCATGATGAGGAGCGCCTGGTCGTAGAGCATCTTCTCGAAGTGCGGGACGAACCACTCCGCGTCCGTCGAGTAACGGTGGAACCCATAACCGACCTGGTCGAAGATCCCGCCCCGGCGCATGGCATGCAGCGTCTTCTCGACCATCGTGTATGCCGGCTCCTCCCCGGTCCGGTTCCCGTACCGCAGCAGGAATACGAGGTTGTGCGGGGTGGGGAACTTGGGCGCGTCCCCGAACCCGCCGTTCTCCCCGTCGAAGACCCGGAAGAAGGTGTTATAGGCCTCGTCGAGGACCGTCTCGTCAAGTTCGCCCTCCTCCGGCGGGGTCTTCGCCGCGCTCTGCAGCGCCTGCAGCACCTGGTCGCCAGCGTTCTCGAGTTCCTGCCGCCGGGTCTGCCAGATCTTGCTGATCCGGGGGACGAGGTCTAATAGGCCGGTCATCCCGTAACGGCTCTCTTTCGGGATGTAACTCGCCGCGAAGAAGGGTTTTTTATCGGCGGTCATCAGAATGGTGAGCGGCCAGCCTCCGGTCCCGGTCAGTGCATGGGCGGCCGCCATGTAGACCTGGTCGATATCCGGCCGCTCCTCGCGATCCACCTTGATGCAGACGAAGACGTCGTTTAGGAGTTTCCCGACCTGCGGGTCGGCAAACGACTCCTCCTCCATGACGTGGCACCAGTGGCAGGCCGAGTAGCCGATCGAGAGAAATATCGGTCTTCCCTCCTCGCGCGCCCGGAGAAAGGCCTCCTCCCCCCAGGGATACCAGTCGATGGGGTTACGGGCGTGCTGGAGCAGGTACGGGCTCTGTTCGTTGGCCAGCCGGTTCGGTGGCGATTCTTCCCGCACCGGTGTTTCCGGTGCTTCCGGGTCGTGTCCGCGTGCCGGGTTCATATCTCTGACGTGCGGATGCAGACTAATAAAGGTGACTCTTCCCGGGGACGGGGCCGGCCGCGGGGTGCAGACGCCTCGTGGTGAAAAAGGGATGTGCCCGGGAGGGTGCCCGCTCACTCCGCGATGGGGATCTCCTTCGTCTCCTCCGCGGCCGGCTGGATGTAGGGGACATCCACGGCGAGCAGGCCGTTTCGAAACGTCGCCTTCGCCCTGCCGGTGTCGACCGGGCATCCGATCGCGTAGGTACCGACGTAGCGCACGTCGCCGCGGGCTGCATCGATGGAGAAACTGGTCTCCTGCATCTTGAACGTGATCTCCTTCTTGTCGACCCCGGGTAGCTCGATCTCGATATGCAGGTTCTCTTCGTTCTCGTCCGAGTACGCGCAGACATAGGGTGCAACTCTCAACGCTGCCATCTCATAACCTCCTATTCGACAACAGAGGTGCGGGAGTGCTATTTAACGTTTCCCTCTTCCCGTGACCCGGCCCGGGCGCGGCACCAGTCCGCCGTCCCGGGGTGCGGGGGGCAGTACCCCCAAGCGGAGGTTTTAACTTACGCTCCTCAAGTATTATGCATGAGCGAGCGGTTCATCTTCACCCGGCACCGAACCCGTTGCTACCACTGCGGCGAGGATGCCGACCAGATCATAAAAGCGGTCTCCGCGCAGGCGCAGGTGATCTGCTCAGCCTGCGGGGCAACCCGGATATTCATCCCGCGGTTCGAGAATTCCGGGTTGGTCGGAACCTGCACGCCGATCGGGCGCTACGATCTCTGGACGCTCGATGCCGGCGGGCGATGCAAAAATTGTGGGGTCACGGGCCCGCACGACCTCGCGATCGGGTGCAACCATCTCACGACCCGGTGCCGCAACTGCGGCTACACGCACTTCTACCGGTTCAACCTGGAGTATATAGCGAAGCGCCCCCTCGACGACGGGGTCAGCGCTCCTCCCGCACCATAGCGATCGCCTCTTTCGGGCACTCGTTCGCGCAGATGCCGCACCCCTTGCAGTAGTCGAGGTCGATGTTGAGTTCCTCGTCGATGACCCCGTCCGGGCAGTACTGGGCACAGAGCCCGCAGGCGTTGCACGTCTCCTTATCCACGACGGGACGGAACGTCCGCCACGTCCCGGTCTTCCCCGACGCGGCCTCCTTCGGCCTGCTGAGCGCAAGTCTCTCTCTCATATCTTCAGCTCCTCGTATGCCGCCCTGGCAGCCTTTACGTTCCGTTCGTCGCTAAACATCTCGCGGATCGCCTGCTCCGCCGACGGGAGGGTGACGATCCCCATCTTCGCGAGCGCCCCGATGACCGGGGTGTTCAGGATCGGGCTTCCCGCGACCACCAGGTTCTCTGCGAGCGCGATCCCGGTCAGGTCGACGTGACGGCAGGTTCCGTTGCACCCGGTGATCGGGTGGGCGCTGTTTAAGAGAACCGTGCCGTCGGCCTTGAGGCCGTCCAGGACGTCGACGACGTCCATGATGCTCGTGTCGAGGACGATCACGAGATCCGGTTCGTGGATCTGGCTGTAGACCTTGATCGGTTCGTCGTCGATCCGGACGAACGAGACGACCGGCGCCCCGCGCCGCTCCGCCCCGTAGAACGGGAAGGCAGTCGCGTGTTTACCGTCCCTGAACGCCGCGAGGGCGAGGAGTTTCGCGGCGGTGACGCCGCCCTGCCCGCCCCGGGAATGGATCCTGATCTCATACATGGTCGTTCACCCCGAACCAGGTCTCGGTGCCGGGACGACGGTTCCGGACGAAGTCCGCGATATCGTTGTAGGTGACCTCCTGGCCGCCGAGGCCGGCGATCACGCTGTAGGGCTGGATGCCGGTCTTCGACCGGATCGAGTGCGCCACCACGCCGCCGAATCCAAAGGAGTAGTCGCGGTCGATGACGACGACCTCCCGGCCGGCGAGGTCGAGGTCCGGGAAGGGCCGGAACCAGCGCAGGCGCATCGACCCGGCCTTGATACCCTCGTCGCGGAGACGGTCGATCGCCACCTCTGCCTCTTTACCGAGGGTTCCCATCGCGACGACGACGACGTCGGCATCCTCGCACCGGTAATCCTCCGTGGGGCCGTAGGAGCGGCCGAACCGTTCCGCAAACTCGCGCTCGACCTCCGCGATCACGCCCCGGGCGTCGCGCATCGACCGCTCGATGTCCCACCGGAACCGGAAGTGGTCGTCCGGCCCGGTCATGGGCCCGTAGCCGAGCGGGTTTGCCGTGTCGATGGCGTGCGGGAGGTGGTAGAGAGGCAGGAAGTCGCCGATCTCCACCGTGTCGAGCGACTGCGTGATGTGGCTCAGCGCGAACCCGTCCAGGTTGACCATCATCGGGAGGAGAACCCGCTCGTCCTCGGCGATCTTGAACGCCATCAGGGTGGCGTCGTAGGCCTCCTGAACAGTGCCCACGAAGACCTGCAGCCAGCCCGTGTCGCGCTGGGAGAAGGCGTCGGTATGCTCCGCCCAGGTGTTCCACCCGGGCCCGAGGGCACGGTTGACGTTCGCCATCACGATCGGGAGACGCGCGCCCGCGGCCCAGTGGACCATCTCGTGCATGTAGAGGAGGCCGTGGGAACTCGTCGCCGTGAACGTCCGCACCCCGCCGACGCTCGCCCCGATGCAGGCCGCCATCGCCGAGTGCTCGCTCTCCACCGGGATGTAGCGGCTCTCAAGGTCGCCGCCGGCGACGTACTCGGTGATCTGCTCGACGATCTCGGTCTGGGGGGTGATCGGGTATGCGGCGATGACCCCCGGTTTTGCGGCCTTCACCGCGGCCGCCACCGCCTTGTTGCCGGTCGCGATCGTCAGCATACGCCTGCCTCCTCGCGGGAGAGGCGTTCGATGTTCTGCTGCACCTGCTGGCGCATCAGATCGAGGATCTCGGGGGTCAGGTTCTTGAACCGGCCCTGGCCCTGGATGTAGTCCTCAAGAGGCGCGGGTTTCCTCATCGCCGCCTTCGACGGACCGTTGATCGTGAGTTTCCCGTACTCGCGCTCGTAGAGGATCCATGTCCCCGTCTTCACCGCGAGTTTCCCCATCTCGACCGTCTTCTCCGTCGGGTAGCGCCACCCGGGCGGACAGGGTGCGAGGACATGGATGAACTTGGGGCCTTCGATCGAGAGCGCCTTCTGGACCTTCTTGTAGAGGTCGAGGGGGTAGGCGCTGCAGGCGGTCGCCATGTAGGGAGGGTTATGCGCCTCGACGATCCGGGCGAGGTCTTTCTTGGTCGTGGGCTTGCCGCCGGGGGAGATCGGAAGGGG
>JAQVVW010000253.1 GCA_028698765.1 Methanoculleus sp.
ATCAGCGATGCGCACCCGTTGGCGCTCGCCGGGGTCAAGCGAAGGCTACGAACGCATCGGATCTTCTCTTCCGACGATCGGCTGTCATCGGCCGGAGGACCTCCCGGGTTTCCACGGTGCTGTCTCGTTTCATCGGTCGACGATGCCGGCCCGATGAGCCATCTGGACCCACCATGGGGTTCGGCTCTCCCAAAAAGCCACCATTACACACCCATACCAGTAGCGTGGCGAACGGCCGTCACCCACGTGGACGGCACGGCCCGACTGCAGACGGTCCACCGGGAGACCAACCCACGGTTTCACCGACTGCTGAAGGAGTTCGAGATACTCACCCCGGGAATCCGCCGCCTTAGGTAGGAATTCCCGGTTTCACCGACTGCTGAAGGAGTTCGAGATACTCACCGGCGTTCCGGTATTACTGAACACGAGTTTCAACGTGATGGGCGAGCCGATCGTGGAATCGCCGCAGGATGCTATCCGCTGCTTCTTCTCCACCGGTCTGGATTATCTGGTGTTGGGAAATTATATCGTCGGCAAGCAACCCGGCATGCTTCCCGATGTCTTGGCGGTTCGGGCATCCGCAACCTCCTGCAGCCCACCGGTCTCCCTGGATCGAGAGGTTGTAGAGGATCTGGTTCCCTTGCTGGTCGCCGACGATCAGCCCTGCCTTCTCCAGGACCGGGAGGTGGCAGGAAAGTTTTGAGTCTGCTGGCCCGAGCACCGCTCTGGTGAAGCAGACGAAGAGCGGCTGCACAGGTGAGGCAGGCTCGCAAGCTCAACGGGGAACGCCCTGCCATCCCCGGTGGCTACCGGATGTCGCCATGCCTGGTGACAACGCCTTCGACTCGTTTTTAAACCAGAACCATTATAGGGTGGTGGTGCCCAAACAATTTCAAATAATATTGAAACTGTGTGGGACGTAGCACCATGACAGACGACACCAGCAAGAACCCGAAGGAAAGCCTCGCCGGACGGATCAAGAGACTCCTTGCCCCGGAAAGCGACTGCGACTGCGGCTGCAGTTGCGGCGATGTGAAGGTCGTGTCGAAGAAGACGGGCGAGAGGAAGGAGTGACCGGAAGCGGACAATGGCCGACGAACCGACGACCCTGACCGAGGACGAACTGGTCGAAGAGATCCGTGCCTGGGCGGAGCAGTACGCCCGCGAACACGACCTGGTGCTCAACCCGGACGAACGGGTGCGAAACGCTGTCCTCCGGGGGCTTGCCCTGAACCAGCTCCGGCACGGCGAGCGCTTCTGTCCCTGCCGCATCCGGAAAGGCGTGCCGGAAGAAGATGCGAAGATTGCCTGCCCCTGTGTCTACCACAAAGAAGAGATCGCGGTTGAGGGTCACTGCCATTGCAACCTCTTCTTCCGGAAGAGTGCGGTGGAGCAGGAGGGATAGAGACGGCCGAGACCCTGCTGACAGTCCCGATCGGAGCGGAACTCCCCCGGGTGCTGCTGGCTATCCTCATCGTCGCGGTCGCCTTCATGATCGGCGTGGCCCTCCTGATGACGATGAGGAATTTGCTAGCCATAACCGAATACAGCCGTCACTATATGCTGCAGGCGGAGCCGGAGCCGTCCGAAGGGGAATGGGGGCGGTGAGGAGCTGAAACGGGCACCGTCACCACGGCCGGGATCGCCTGAATCACACACCGATACAGACATTGGAACAATGTAAAGGAACAAGCTATGATTGACATACTCATTGGCGCCCTCTCATCAGGGCTTGCATCCGTGCTCGACTACCTCTCAGCGCACGTCCTCACCTGCCTGGTGCCGGCGTTCTTCATCGCCGGGGCCATCGCGGCCTTCGTCAAGAAGGACGCGATATTGAAGTACTTCAGCCCGGATACGCCCAAACGCATCTCCTACGGGATCGCATCGGTCTCGGGGACGATCCTTGCCGTCTGCAGCTGCACCATCCTCCCGATCTTTGCCGGCATCCTCAAGAAAGGGAGCGGCATCGGCCCGGCAACGACGTTCCTCTTTGCCGGTCCCGCCATCAACATCCTCGCGATCATCTACACCGCATGGGTGCTCGGCTTCGACCTGGGTATTGCCCGGGCGATCTCGGCGGTCGTGCTCGCGATCGTCATCGGGCTTCTTATGGCGCTGATCTTCCGGTCGACCGACGTCGAGACCCTGAAGAAGAAGGCGATGGCGCCGAGCGTCGCCGGGGCGTGCGAGGAGGAGAAACCGCGCTGGGTCACGCCGGCGTTCTTCGCCCTCCTGGTCGGGGTGCTGGTCTTCGGCGCCTCGCCGCTCGACTGGACGCTCCGGCTCGGCATCGTCTACATTCTCACGCTCGCGATCGCCATCCTCCTCATCTACTACCACGATAAGGACGAGGTGACCGACTGGGGGATGGAGACCTGGGACCTGACGAAGAAGATCTTTCCGATCCTGATCGCGGGAACCTTCGTCGTCGGGATCATCGCCTTCTTCCTCCCGCCGGAGACCTTCCAGCCCTACTTCGGGAACAACTCGCTCGTGGCGTGCTTCCTCGCGGCGATCGTCGGGATGATCCTCTATATGCCGACGCTGCTCGAGGTCCCGATCATCGGCACGACGTTCGGCTACTCGGCAGGCCTCATGGCCGCAGGACCAGCGCTCACCCTCCTGCTCGCCGGGCCGACGGTCAGCCTCCCCTCCATCCTCGTCATATCGAGGATCATCGGGGCGAAGAAGACGGCGGTCTACGTGGCGCTGGTGGTCGTCTTCGCGACCATCGCCGGGTTCCTCTACGGGAACGGGATGCTACTCATATAGGAGAGAACCATGGAGACAAAGAAGAGAGAAAAACCCTGCTGCGCCGCCGAAGCCCTGCGGCGCATTCGACGGATAGAGGTCGGCGGGGTCGTCGTCGGGCTCGCGATGCTCGATGACGTCCTGGCCGATGTCATCGATCGCGGCATCGCTGGCGTTACCGCTATCGGCGACGAACTGGTGAGACAGATAAAGATCTACAACTACATCCCGAAGGAGGTGGAACCGCTCTACCGGGCGGCGCTCCTTTTAGCCTATCAGAACGAGGTGAAGAAACGATGAAGGTAGAAATACTCGGAACCGGCTGCGCCAAGTGCAAGCGGCTCACAAAGAACGCAGAGGCAGCGATCAAGGAACTCGGCATCGAGGCCGAACTCGTCAAGGTCGATGACATCACCGAGATCATGGACCGCGGCGTGATGCTGACGCCGGCGCTCGCCGTCGACGGGGAACTCAAAGTCTCCGGCCGGGTGGCCGACGTCAAAGAGATCAAGGAGATCCTGCAGGGGTGAGACCCCTCTTCCCCTGCAAAGGAGTCTGAGAGATGGTGCTGGTTGAAGTATTCGGGACCGGCTG
>JAQVVW010000254.1 GCA_028698765.1 Methanoculleus sp.
TGAGAGACCATAGAGATAATTCCCCTTGCAGAGCGTAAAAAAGTGACTTTTCCATAATAGACGGGAATGGGAAATCCTATCTTACCGTGGACGATACACTCCCTTCATGCGCCGCAAGACCCACTCAGGGTCCGGCGGTTCTAAAAGGAGACGTTACGATGGAGTTCTCTTACGGCATCGACGACCGGCCGCGACCGGCATCGCTCTTCATCTTCGGCCTGCAGTGGCTCGCAGTGAGCGTTCCCCTCGTCCTCATCACCGGCGAGGTGGTTGCCGGTCTCGAAGCCGGGGGGTCGGCCGTCCCGTACCTCCAGAGACTCTTCCTCCTCGTCGCCCTGGTGCTGCTCGCGCAGGTGTATCTCGGGCACAGACTCCCTCTGGTGCTCGGCCCGGCAACGGTGCTCCTGGTCGGCATCCTCGCAAGCCTCGATGCGGGATTTCCCGCCATCAATGCGTCGCTGGTAATCGGCGGGCTCCTCCTCACCGGGCTCGCGGCGACCGGCCTCATCGGGGACCTCAGGCGCCTCTTCACACCCCGGGTGATCGCGGTCGTCCTCATGCTCATCGCGTTCACCCTCGCACCCACCATCCTCAACCTGGTTACGGACGGCGGCGGCACGGTTCCGGCGGCGCAGACCTTCCTCTTTGCCGTCATGGTTGCGCTCGTCCTCTTTGCCGCACACGGATTTCTCAAAGGGGTATGGAAGTCGACCCTGCCGCTCTGGGCGATCCTCCTCGGCACCCCGATCTACATCGCTCTCTTCGGTGCGGTCTCCCTGCCGCCCGCGGATACCGCCCTCGTCGCGCTCCCAAAAGATCTGCTCGCGCCGCTCGCCGTGCCCGACGCCGGGGTGCTCGCAGCCTTCCTGATCTGCTACCTCGCGCTCGCCGTAAACGACCTCGGATCGATCCAGTCGGTGGGAGGGCTTCTCAAGGCCGATGCGATGGATGAGCGGCTCGGCCGCGGGGTGACGGTCACCGGCCTCGGAAACGTCCTCGCGGGCCTCACCGGGGTGATCGGCCCGGTGAACTTCTCGCTCTCCCCGGGCGTCATCGCCGCCACCGGGTGCGCGTCCCGGTTCGCCCTCGTCCCGGCCGCGGTCGGGCTCGGGCTCGTGGCCGCATCGCCGCTTGCCATCGGCTACCTGGATAGCATCCCGGGGCCGGTCATCGGCGTCGTCCTCACTTACGTCATGGCCGCCCAGATCGCGGCGGGGCTGATGCTCGGGCAGGAGAGCGGGGCGGTCGGAACGTTCGACGGAGGGCTAATCGTCGGCATCCCTCTCCTTCTCGGGACACTGGTGGCCTTCCTGCCCCCGGAGGTCGCCGCAGGATTTCCGGCAATGATCCGCCCGCTGATCACGAATGGTTTCGTTGTGGGCATCGTCACGGTCTTACTGCTCGAGCACATCGTCTACCGGCGGCTACAGGCTTCGAGCTGAACGGGTGCGCTCGTGCATCGCCTCCCGTTTCCCGCGATGTTAAACGAGAGACGATATTGCCGGAGAACCTCGGATACAGCATGAATTTTGAATAGGAGACCCGGAAGTAGATATACAGTAAAGAGGACAGCGAGGCCGTGAGATTTGAGCGCACGACCACCCGGCGATCTGCCGGGTGCACCGCCAGTTCGAACAACTCCTGAAAACGAGCTAGAATGAGAAACGATGGGCCCGGTGCGATTCGAACGCACGACCTCCCGGTTATCAGCCGGGTGCACCACCGGCTATGCTACGGGCCCGATGCACTTGTAGTAGTGCCTATAAATGTTGTATAATCTTCAATTTAAAGGTTGTGCAAGAACCCTGCCCCGGAATCGCCTGAGTGTGACATCGCTGAAGAACCGACAGGGGCAACAGTCCAGGAGTGAGTACCCTCCCGGGCTGAAAGCCGTCGCGCATGACTGCATCGGGGCGAGCAGAGGCGTTGCGACCATCGCCGCCCCCGCCGCGGGCAATGCGCATATCCTGAGGAAGAGGCGTCCGTGATCAAACTCCGGGAGAGAACGCCTTCATCCCCGGAGAACGATGGTATGCAACGGATGCGGCCCGTCGCGGCTCTCCCGCGAAAAGCGGCATTTCAGCACCGGATTGTTCCGGACCGTCATCCAAAGCGCTATGTTGAAACCCGACAATAGAAGTACAGTTGAGTGGAACAATGGCAATACGGTACCTACTCGGAAACGAGGGCATCGCTCACGCATGCCTGGAGGCAAACATCGATTTTGCCAGCGGCTATCCCGGCACGCCGTCCTCCGAAGTGATCGACGTCCTCAGGGTGCAGAAGGAGCGGCCCTTCACCGTGGAGTGGTCCACGAACGAGAAGGTCGCCTTCGAGAACGCGCTCGCCGCCGCCTGGTGCGGGCAGCGCGCACTCTGCACCATGAAGCACGTCGGGCTGAACGTGGCGGCCGATCCCCTGATGACGAGCGCATACACCGGCGTGACCGGCGGGTTCGTCGTCCTCTCCGCCGACGACCCCTTCGCGCACAGTTCCCAGAACGAGCAGGATACCCGGCGCTACGCGCACTTCGCCCGGCTCCCCTGCCTTGACCCGGCATCGGTTCAGGAGGCGCACGATATGATGCGGGACGCCTTCGCTCTCTCCGAGGAGTTCGGTCTGCCGGTCATCTTCCGCCCCACCACCCGGATCTGCCACTCGAAGGGTGACGTCGACACGGGCGCAGTCGGAACCGTTCACCGGACCGCCGCATTCCAGCGCGACCCGAAGCAGTACGTGGTCATCCCCGCGCACACCCGGGTGCTACACAAGAACCTGAACGGGAAGCAGCAGGCATTGAAGAAGCGGCTGGTCGAGCTCGGCTACAACCGCCACACCGTCCGGGGCACGACCGCCGTCGTCGCAAGCGGCGTCGCCGCCGCCTACGTCCAGGAGGTGATCGGGGGCGACGTCTCGCTCGCGATCGTCGGGGCCCACCCGATCGACGAGGAGTGGCTCCGGGAGTTCGTCGACCGGCACGAGAAGGTTCTCGTCATCGAGGAACTCGATCCGGTCGTCGAGGAGGCCGTCCGGCAGGTGGCGACGAAGACCGAGGTCTTCGGCAAGATAGACGGCACGGTGCCGTATGAAGGGGAGTTCACCCCGGCGATCGTCGCCGCCGTTCTTGAAAAAGCGGGCATGACTCCCGTAGCGACCTTCCCGGCGGCCGCCCCGGTCCAGGGCGTGCCGCCCCGCCCGCCGATCCTCTGTGCCGGATGCATGCACCGGCCGACGTTCTACGCGATGAAGAAGGTCTTTCGCGACGGCATCTTCCCGAGCGACATCGGGTGCTACACCCTCGGCCTCCAGCTCGGGGCGGTGGACACCACCATCTGCATGGGTG
>JAQVVW010000255.1 GCA_028698765.1 Methanoculleus sp.
CGGAGGGCCTATACGACCCGGCTGCCCTGAACAACAGGGGTGTGGCGCTTGAACGGGAGGGGCGCTACGAGGAAGCGCTCGCTGCATTCAGTGCAGCAATACTCTGCGACAACGATGATGTCTATGCCTGGAACAACCGGGCGGTGATCCTCACCCGGCTCGACCGCCACCAGGAAGCGGCGCTTGCGTGCAGGCAGGCGCTCGCGATCGACCGGTCGTGCATTTTTGCTCTGGTGACGTACGGCATGGTGCTCGGCAGGCTCGGAAATTACCCTGAGGCCGAGAATGTTCTTGCGGTGGCCGAAGACCTCGACCCGCAGGCCCGGGCGCTTTACCCCGGGAACTCGACGATGACCCGGGCTTGATTGAGCAGGAACACTCTTTTTTTCCAGGGTCCGGTGGCCGATATATTCCCGGGTGCGATACGGTTCGCCGGGTTCGTCCGGACTCCCGGAGAACCTTACGCTTTTATTCTCCCTGCTGCATAACGTATATAATCGAGTGCCCTCCGGCACGGAGTCTATCTCATGAAGACGCTCATACTTGCAGGCGGGAGCGGAACCCGCCTCTTCCCGCTGTCGAGGGAACACTACCCGAAACAGTTCATCCCGCTCGTCGACAACGAATCCCTCTTCCAGAAGACCGTGAAGAGGTCGCTCCTCTTCTCCTCGCCGCAGGAGATCGCCATCGTCACCAACGAGGACCACAAGTTCCTGGTCAGAGACCAGCTCGCCGCCATCGGGTGCGACTGCCGTGTCCTCGTGGAGCCGGTGGGCAGGAACACCCTGCCGGCGATCTACTACGGCGTCCGCGAGATCGCCCGGGAGGACGGGCCGGAGACGGTCGCGGTTCTCCCCTCGGATCACCTGATCACCGCGGCCGGGCAGTTCCGCGACGCATTCCGGCGGGCGGAGCGGCTTACTAAGGACTATCTGGTGGTCTTCGGGGTGCGGCCGACCTCGCCCCACACCGGATACGGCTATATCCGCCCCGGAGAGCCTCTTGCGGACGGCTCGCTCGTGGACGCCTTCGTCGAGAAGCCGGACCTCTCCACCGCAGAGAGGTATGTCGCCGACGGCTACCTCTGGAACTCCGGGATGTTCTGTTTCGACGCCGGCCTCTTCCTCTCCGAGTGCGAGGCGTGCGCGCCGGAGGTGGTCCGGGCGTTCACTCTCCCTGTAGGGGAGGCCTACGGCGCAACCCCCGCCCTCTCCATCGACTACGGGATCATGGAGAAGACCCGGCGGGCGGCGGTCGTGCCGCTTGAGTGCGACTGGAGCGACGTGGGGAATTTCGACGCGCTTTACGCTGCTCTCCCAAAGAACGGGAGCGGTAACGCAGTCAGGGGCGAGCATATCGGGATCGACTCCTCCGAGAACCTGATCATCGCCGACTGTCTGGTCGCCACCGTCGGGGTCCACAACCTCGCCATCGTCGAGACGAAGGACGCGATCCTGGTTGCCGACCGGGACCAGGCCCAGCGTGTGGGCGAGATTGCAAAGGCCCTCCGTGAGAAGGGGGATTCGCGCTCTCTCTTCCACACGCAGGTTCACCGGCCATGGGGCTCCTACACGAACCTGGAGGAGGGGCGGTCGTATAAGATCAAGCGCGTCACCGTCCCCCCGAAACGGCGGCTATCGCTGCAGATGCACCACCACCGTTCCGAGCACTGGGTGGTCGTCACCGGGTGCGCCGAGGTGACGATCGGCGATGCGACCTACCTTCTGCGGAACGGCGAGTCCACGTTCGTCCCGGCGGGAACCACCCACCGGCTCGCGAACCCCGGCCTCCTGCCGCTCGAACTGATCGAGGTGCAGATCGGGGAGTACACCGGAGAGGACGACATCGTCCGGTACGAGGACGATTTCGAGCGAGCGTGAGCGGCCCGGGGCCGGCCCCCTTCCCCACTCCTTCTGCCCGCGAGCAAACCGATATAATCCCGCGGTACATAGAATATAGGAGCCGATGCCTGCGGTATCGGCGGTTTGCGTTCGTTCTCTCACCCCCGTAGTGTAGTGGTCAATCATGCAGGACTTTGGATCCGGCGACGGCGGTTCGAATCCGCCCGGGGGTATCGGGACACGGAGTTCGGTACCGTCTACCGAAAATAGGGTCGTCGGGCGGGTCCAGCAGGACCACTGCAACCCGTTTCCCCGCCCACGACACTGGCACATAGATCCGGGCACTCGTCCCGGATGCCGTTGCCGCCCTTGATCGGCTATATTTTTTCGATAAAATCGCCATTCCACGTGAATGCCGTCACCCATTAATTTTCACAGTGCCTGTCGTGTTATAGAGGCACTGCGCTTTGATTTTCACCGTCCCCTCCAGCTCATCAGGATCGAAGAAGCGGCCGGGGATACGGCCCGGTATGCCGGGAGGAGTGGTTTTGTCCGGTAGTTGCCGGGGTGGCGTCTGAGACCGTGTCATCAGGCAGAATCTCGGGTGTGGCGGAGAGATGGTTCTGGATTGCACTGCAACTCTCCCGTGTTCCACATATTTCTTAAGGCCTCCCTCCCAGATCATGGGTAAACCATGGAAAGTGCATTATCTATCGAACTCCAGGTGAGCCTCCTCCTCTTCCTCGCGCTCGCCGGCTATCTCCTGGCATCCAGGATCAACCAGTCGGCGACGGTCGGGGCCATCCTCGTGGGGATCCTGGTCGGACCGAGCGTGCTCGGCCTGATCACCTACACGGACTTTGTCGCGGCTCTGGCCCACATGGGGGCGATCATCCTCCTCTTTGCCATCGGGTTCGAGTTCAATCTCAAGGATATCCTCACGCTTCGTAACGGCGTCATCTCGTTCTTCGGCGTGGTCGTCCCGTGGGTAGGCGGTTACGCCGTCACCATCCTCTTCGGGTTCGACTTCGCAACCGCAGTCTTCGTCGGCACGGCGCTGACCGCGACGAGCACCGCCATCACCGCGAACGTCCTCAAGGAGATCGGCATGCTCCAGACCGAGGCAGCAAAGGCGATCATCGGCGCAGCGGTCATCGACGATATCCTCTCTTTACTCGCGCTCTCTATCACCCTGGACCTGGTGGCCGGGGAAGTCGCGATCGGGTCATTCATCCAGACGATCGCCATAGCTCTGGCCTTTGTCGTCGTCGCCGGTACCGTCGGGGTCCTCGTTGTACGAAGACTCATCCAGCGGATGGATGCATCCCCCCTGGCGCGGCAGTATCGCGGTTTTGTCTTCATCTTTGCCCTGATGCTGGCGTTCCTCTACGCATTGGTCGCCGATCTCATCGGTCTATCGGGGATCATCGGGGCGTTCCTCGCCGGAATTGCCTTCAGCGATGTCGAACTCCGGCAGAGCAGGAGCGTCAAA
>JAQVVW010000256.1 GCA_028698765.1 Methanoculleus sp.
GACGCCGGCGGCTACTTCGACCTCGCGCCGACCGATCTCGCGGAGGATCTCCGGCGCGAGGCGATTCTCGCGCTCACCGAGATGGGGTTCGAGATCGAGGCGTCCCACCATGAGGTCGCCGAGAGCCAGCACGAGATCGACTTCAAGTACAGCGACGCCCTCCACACCGCGGACAACGTCATCACCTTCAAGTTCGCGGTCAAGACGATGGCGCTGATGCGTGGCCTGCATGCGTCGTTCATGGCAAAGCCGATCTACGGCATCAACGGGAGCGGAATGCACGTGAACTGTTCGCTCGCGAAAGACGGCCAGAACGCCTTCTACGACCCCGACGCCCCGCTGCGGCTCTCTAAGACCTGCATGCACTTCATCGGGGGGCTGCTCCGCCACGCGCCGGCCATCACCCGGGTCGCAAACCCGACGATCAACTCCTACAAACGGCTCGTCCCCGGCTACGAGGCGCCCTGCTACGTCAGCTGGAGCGCGAGCAACCGTTCGGCCCTCGTCCGGGTTCCGGCGCCCCGCGGCAACAGCACCCGGGTCGAGTTCCGCAGCCCCGACCCGACCTGCAACCCCTACCTCGCCTTCACCGCGATGCTCGCCGCCGGGATGGAGGGCGTCCGGGAGGAGATCGAGCCTCCGGGCGGTGCCAATGGGAACATCTTCCACATGACGACCGCTGAGCGGGAGCGCGACGGGATCGCGACCCTGCCCGCGAGCCTCTATGAGGCCCACCAGGCCCTCCTTGCCGACGACCTCATCTGCAGGGCGTTCGGCCCCCATGTCGTCGATGCCCTCACGAGCGTCGCACAGGCCGAGTGGGATGCTTTCCGGACGGCGGTCCACCCCTGGGAACTCGACCGCTACCTGGCGGCATATTAACCTCTTTTTTGCTGCTTGAAACTCCGGACGTGCCGTCAGCCGCACTCGAAACCCTTCGGGTTTCTCAAGCTCCGGACGTTCCGTCAGCCGCACTCGAAACCCTTCGGGTTTCTCAAGCTCCGGACGTTCCGTCAGCCGCACTCGAAACCCTTCGGGTTTCTCAAGCTCCGGACGTTCCGTCCGTCGCTTCCCACAATCTTCTTAATAGAGCAGGCCCAGATGCGTTGCACCGGTCGACCGGGGAGATCTATGACGCAGGTGAAAGATATCGACACGATGCGGAGGGCCCGGGATATCGACGGGCTGATTGGAGCGCTTTTAGACCAGGCCGAGGCTGTGCGGCTGACCGCGGCCGAAGCCCTCGGCACCGTCGGCGACGAACGGGCGCTTGAGGCGCTCGAGCGTCTGAAGTTCTCGGACTCTAACGTGGGCGTCAAGCGGGCCGCGTCGCTCGCGCACGCCCGGGTGGTAGGGAGGCTCGCGGAGAAGAAGGCAGTGGAAGGCTGGCTCCTTGATACGTAGGCAGGATCCCGGGCATCTCCCCCATGAATACGACCGTACCGGACGGGCCGGGGACCGCAGCCCGGGGTCACCTGCAGTCCGCCCGCAAAGGCATATATACCGCCGGGGCGTCAATGCGGGAGACGAACAGGAGATTGCTATGGCGACACTGGACGATATCGATACCCTGCGCGACGGCCGGGACATCGACGGGCTGATCCGGGCTCTCGACGACACCGACGAGCATGTCCGGGCGCAGGCGGCGCTTTCCCTCGGGACGATCGCCGACCCGAAGGCGAGAGAGCCGCTTGAGAAGATGCGAAACGAGGACCCGAGCCCCTCGGCCCGGGAAGCGGCCGGGACCGCGTATAAGTGGTTGGTCGGCCGGCTCCAAGAGGTCGAGGTGGTCCGGGGACCCGGGACCCCGCCGAACCGGTAGAACCGGCTCACAGCACGACGAAGTTGAGCCAGAGGAACGCCGTCCCGATCGCTACCGTGACAAGGAGCACGAGCATCCCTATCTTCAGGAACTCCACGAACGATATCGTGAAACCGTTTCGTGCGGCTATCCCGAGCACGACGACGTTTGCCGATGCACCGATGACCGTGCCGTTCCCGCCGAGGCACGCACCGAGCGAGAGCGCCCACCAGAGCGGGTAAATATCCATCGACCCGCTCATCCCCTGGATCAGGGGGATCAGGGTGGCGGTGAGGGGGATGTTGTCGACGATCGCCGAGGCGAACGCCGAGAACCAGGCGATGATCAGGATGGCCTCGCCCTCCGAGTGGACGTTCTCGACCACGAACCCGGCGACGCTCGCGATGACCCCGGTCTCGACGAGAGCCCCGACGACGACGAAGAGCCCGCCGAAGAAGAAGAGGGCCGGCCACTCGATCTTCTCAAAGATCTCCTCCGGGGACTGCCTGCTCCAGAAGAGGAGAATGGACGCGCCGATCAGGGCGACGAGAGCGGGCTCGAGGCCGAGCTGGTCGTGGATGAAGAACATCCCGATGACGAGCACGATGACGATGACCGACTTCTTGAAGAGTGGCCAGTCGCGGATCGCCTCCCGCTCCTTCAACTCCGCGAACGTCCTCTCGATCCCCTCCCGTTCGTCGGGCGAGACGTGGAGTTCCTTTCTATAGATGAGGGCAAGCATCCCGAGGACGACAACCAGGTTGATGGCCATCATCGGCGCCATGTTGATGATGAACTCGTTGAACGTCAGGCCGGCGGCCGAACCGATCATGATGTTCGGGGGGTCGCCGATGAGCGTCGCCGCCCCGCCGATGTTGGAGGCGAAGATCTCGGCGATGAGGAAGGGAATGGGATTGACCTTCATAACGCTCGCGACGTAGAGCAGCATCGGGGTGATGAGGAGGACCGTGGTGACGTTGTCGAGGAACGCGCTCGTGAGGCCGGTCACGAGCGAGAAGAGGAGCAACACCCGCATCGGGCTCCCTTTTGCAAGTTTCGCCGTCTTGATGGCGATGTACTCAAAGAGACCGCTGCCGCGGGCGGTGTTGACGATGATCATCATGCCCATCAGGAGGAAGATGGTCCCGAGATCGATGTACTCCGGGATCATCTCCCAGGGGACGATGTGGAGGAAGACGATGATCGATGCGCCGAGCATCGCCACCACCGCACGGTGGATCCGCTCGTCGATGATGAGCGCGTAGGTGATGATGAAGACCACGACGGCGATCAGTTCCGGGGTGACGATCATCTTCCGTCACCCCGACGACGGCTGGGATGATCTGTGGTGGTCTGTGCTACACGAAGGGTTCTGACAGTCATGGGATCCCTAAATACAGATAGTAGGATTCTGTTTAGCGTAACCCGCCTATAATTATGCCGATATCTATCGCCCGTTGGGAGGAAAGAGTCCGGCGCTTCCGGCGCTCAATGGTTGGGGCCGGCAGGGGTGCGGCGGGA
>JAQVVW010000257.1 GCA_028698765.1 Methanoculleus sp.
CCCCCATGCGCACTCGACGAGATCCTCGCCCGGTGGAGGGTCCGGCACCCGCCGGCTACCTGCCCATCGCAGACTACGGGATCATCGGCAACCTCGGGGCGGTGCTCGTTGCGTTGCACGATCCAGCCGCCGATCTCACAGAGATTGAACTTGAACGCCCGGAGGGCTACCGGGGCTCACGCCCGGTCCGGAAGCACCGTCCTCCAGTTCACCAGACCGGGTATGGGGTCGGGTAGACCTCCCACCGGTAGGGGAGGAAGACCTCGTTTATCCGATCGCCATCGGCGAGATCGGTCATGATGATGCTCCTCTTTGAGACGGTGTAGAGGGTCTCGTCCATGAAGAGCGATCGCTCTACCGCATCGGGCGCGTTCCAGGTGTAGGGGGATCCCTTCTCGGCGTGGGTGACCTTCCCCTCCTGGGAGAACCCGGAGGCAGGGCTCACCCGGTAGATGTAAGCCCCCTGCCAGGTCGCGGTGCTGTACGAGCCGGGGTACTTCGATGCGGGATTCTCCACCCGCACTATCTCGCTCACCGGGAGGACGAGGAGGTTCTTCTCTTTCACAAAGAGGAAGGCCTTGTGGTCGCGCAGCGCGAGAGAATCGGTCCCGGCCTCTCCGATCACGACGCTGTCGATCAGGACGGGTTTGTTCACGTCCGAGACGTCGAAGAGGGCAACCTTGAGACCCCCAACCGAGACGCCGCCCCAGCCGTTCTCTTCTGTCTCCTTCCCGACGCCGATGATGTGGTCGGCGTCATAGGGGTGGAGGTAGTCGGAGTAGCCCGGGATCTTGAGTTCGCCGAGGATGCCGGGGTGCTTTGGGTCCGAGAGGTCGATGACGAAGAGGGGGTCGATTCGCTTGAACGTCACAAGATACAGCCGGTCGCCGACGAACCGGGCGGCGTAGATCCGCTCGTCCGGTGCGATGCGTTCGAGCGTCCCGATCGTCTCCATCGCCGGATCGAGGACGTAGACGTTGTTGTACTGGAAGGCATCCTCCCGCGCCCACCCCTCGACGGTCGTCGCCACCCGGAGGTTCCTCTCGTACTCGTCGAGCGAGAACTGGTTCAAGAGATGTCCGGGAACCCTGCCCATGGCCTTGTAGTCGATCTTTCCGTCGTCGATCGCGAACCGGTGAATGATGGTCTCTTCCCGGTTGCCGGAGTAGTCGGCCCCCGTGTAGCGGTAGCCGATATAGAGGTTCTCCTGCGACACATAGAGGGTGGTGTCGTAACCGAGAAGGAACGTCTCGGCGTCGGGAGTGCCCGTGCCCCTGATCGAGAAGGCGCTTGCGGTGTAGAAGACGTAGTTCTGCAGCGGAGTTTCGGGGCGGTAGACGTCGGGGAGGATGGGCTCGCCGCCGTCCGTCCGCACCTCGGGGAGGGCAATCCTGTCACGCACCCAGACCGGGGACTCCTGCGTGATGGTGTAGACGTTGTCGCCGATCATTCTGGCGTCGTAGTAGTTGCCGGTGAAGGTCACGTCTCGGACCCGCTCAGGGTCTTTTCGGTCGCTGATATCGTAGACGTATGCATGGGTCACCGTCCGCCAGACCGGGACCGGCGTTACGCTCCCTTTCACGGCGGTCATCTCCTGATCCATCGCCGTGGCGAAGACCACCAGGCGGTCGCCGGTAAGGAAGAGGGCCGTCGGGCTCCCGTCGATCCGGGTCTCGGATACGATCTTCGCATCCTCCGCCGGGAAGGCCTCCACGATGGCGAGTATCTCCCCCGATATGACGTAGATGTATTTCCCGTCGTTCTTCAGGAAGTCCGCCTCATCAACGCCCCTGACCTGCACGTTCGTCGTGGAGTAGTCGCCGGCGGAGGAGGTCGGTGCGGACGTCGCCATCGGTGCCGGGGCGGAAGCGCTTTCAGGCACGACGCCCCCGGTGGTGCGTGGGTAACCGCTGTCGTTCCATTCTCCCCGCGCGTGTTCTTTCAGGAACGCTTCTATCTCATCTTTTGACGCAAACTTCCGTAAATCCCCGTAGGATTCCGCCCCGCCCTCCTCCGACGCGAGGGCGGTCCCGATGATCGCGGCGATCACCAGGCAGCCAAGAGCGACCACCAGCACCGGACTCCATTTCTCCATATCCGTTCACCTTCCGATAGAGAGAGATGCACCCGCCAGGGCATCAGGTTTACTTAACCTACGAATATTTTCGAAGTCTTCCGGCGCGCATTCTCACCCGATCACCCCGAAGATCAGGGCGATGCGGGTGGCGTACTCGACGGGCAGGGCGATCGACCACATCCGGACGATGGAGGGAGATTCTCCGTTTGCCGGCCCGGTTACGCCGCGGGCCGAAGGGCATATCCCCCTCCCCGGCCAACACTGAGGCAATGGTTTCGGCACTCGTGCCGGGCGCACGACGGGAGGCTGCTAGGTACGTTTACATTCGACGAACAGATAACTGCTCTTGAAGCGGAACGGGAGAGACTCCTCCGGTTCCCGGAAGATGAGTTCATCGCGATCATCCGGGAAGTGGGATTCTCCTGCGACTGTTGCGGCCGGTGCTGCACCCGGGAGTTCAACGGTCACGTCTTTCTGCTGGAGGAGGATACCGGCAGCGTCCGCTCGCTCCTGCCGGACGCCGTCATTCCGGCGCCCGCGTTCGATGCCTGCGATCAGGAGGGAAGGTTCTACGTATCGGGCTACGCCCTCCGGACGAAACCGGACGGCTCCTGCATATTCCTCGAAAACGGCAGGTGCAGCATCTACGATCGCCGGTTTGCCATCTGCCGGGTCTACCCCTACATGCTCCACCGGGAGGCCGACGAGACGGGTGCCGTCGACTGGCGGCAGATCGGCGGTTTGAACCAGCACGGGTCCTACAACAACCCGATCGACGATGCCGAATGCGCCCGGATCGCCCGGGAGACCCGGGCTTACGAGGCGGCGTTCCTCGAGCAGGAGATCCGGTTCCGGCAGGCTCTTCGCGACCTCTTCGCTCAGGAGAGCCTCCGCTATGTCCGGCGGACCTACGACCTCCTGATGCGGGACTTCATGAAGGGTGCCGAGGTCGAGGTCCGGGTCTTCCACCGCGGCAAGTTTGAGCCGCACCGGGTCACCCGCGCGATCTACGAGTGATCATCGGGGTCCGCCCGGCCTTGACCCCGCGGGATGGCGCTCCTCGCCGGGATCGTCTCCCCGCTCTATCTCTGACCGGCACGGCCGCCCGGGGGTAACCATTATGGCGGTCTGCAGCAACCGTAGCCTCATATGGAGCGGGAGTATGACGTCGTCGTTATCGGGACAGGGGTCGCCGGTTCCGACATAGCCTGGCATTGCAGGAAGACCGGGATGC
>JAQVVW010000258.1 GCA_028698765.1 Methanoculleus sp.
GTGCCCGGTCCTCCCGGTGCAGACGCCCTCGTAGGATGGGTTTGCGGTGGTGCCCCCCATGAACCCCACCGCCGTATCCACGACACCCGGCACGTGCCGGAACGTCTCCTCGACGCCCCAGAAACACCCCGCGCCGAATGTGGCCTTCTCGGCCCGCTTCTCCGGTGCCATGATAGTTCCGTCTCTTTGCGGGTTTGTGGAAAAAGGTATCGCCCCTCTCCGGGCATACCCTTATCAGGGGTAGAGGGTACGTATTCTCATGTTCGTTGAATCAGACGCCGTAGAGATGGTCGCCCGGCTAATGGCGCTCTCTGCCCGCACCGCTCCGAAGGCGAAGGGCACCGACATCATCAAGACGCTGATCGTCACCGGCATAGAGAAAGAAAGGCTCGCCGGGGCGATGCGGGAGTACGGCGAGAAGCACAGCGTGGGGTTCTTTCTGCGGGACGCGGGAAACGTGGCGGCAAGCGACGCCTGCTTCCTCGTCGGCTCGCTCTTCGCCGACGCCGTGGGCCTCGACTGCGGGGCGTGCGGGTATCCCACCTGCGCGGAGATGCTCGACGCCCAGAAGAAGGGCCATCCGGCATCTACCCCGTTCCGGGGCCCGAACTGCGCCGTCAGGATGGCGGATCTCGGGATCGCGGTCGGTTCCGCGGTGAAGACCGCGAGCATCCATAACGTCGACAACCGGGTGATGTACTCGGCCGGGGTCGGGGCGCTCTCGCTCGGGTGGCTGGAGGGTTGTGGCGTCGCCTATGGTGCACCGCTCCGGGCATCGGGAAAGGATATCTTCTTTGACCGTACACGCTAAAAGCGAAGTGACAAAATGGCTATAATGAAGATCCGGGGCGGTGACCTCGACCTCGTCGAGTACGAGTTCACCTCCTTCTCCCCCGGCGAGAAGATCCGGCCGTGTGGCCTCAAGAAGGACTACCGGCTCAGCCCGGTATCCGGCACCGTCGTCGTCTGCGCTCCTGCACGGATCCATCTCACCGTGCTCGACATGAACCGGTTCTCCCCCGACCGGCCCGGGGGAGGCGGGATCGGGTTTGCCATCGGTGTCTACTGCACCGCCGAGGTCGAGTGCACACCATCAGGGCTCGAGATCGACTACACCCGCGAACCGATCCTCCGGCACTTCGTGGAGGCCTTCCGGCAGGTCGTCGGCTACACGGGCGGGTTTAAGATCCGCGCCCGCGACCACCAGCACGAGCATGTCGGGCTCGGCTCGACGAGCACCATCCTGACGGCGGTCGGACACGCCCTCAACACCGCGGTGGGCTCGCCCCTGACCCCCGATGAGCTCCGCCTCCTCATCGGCTGCAACTTCGTCGAGGAGACGACGATCGGGAACGTCGCGTTCGCGTTCGAGACCGGCGTCGGGCCTGCCGCGACCATCCACGGCGGCATGGTGGTGATGGGCGACGAACTGGCGCTCGTCTACCGCCACGCGTTTGGGATGGGAAAGCAGGTGTATATCGCCATCCCGTCCTCTGATATATCGTCGGCGGGGGAGAAGGAGTTCGACCTCCTGATGAACAAGGCCCGGACGCTCGACTACCGCGACCGCGAGTTGAAGTCCTACCTCGTCCTGATGGACCTCATCCCGGCGCTGGAACGCGGCGATCTCAGGAAGGCCGGCGACGTCATATGGGAGATCGAGTTCCGGGGCTCGAAGCGCGCCGAGGTGGAGCACCACGGGTTCGAGATCTACCGCTACATGGCGGCGCTCCGGGACGCCGGCATCGAGTTCGTCGGGATGAGTTCGGTCGGCCCCTCGATCGCGGTCATCACGGACCTCCCGGAGGAGGAGGTGGCCGGGATCCTTGAGAAGGCAGGGCTCCGGGTCGCTATCGCCACGACGGTCGATAACGAGGGGCTGAAGGTTCACCTGGAAGAGCGGGCGTGAGGGTCGGCCTCCTCGCCCTGAAAACCTCATTTTTGGGCCCTGTTGAAATGCTTTCCACAACCTCTGGATAACACTCGGTTGCCGATAGAAATGGGCGATGTGGGTCTCACGCGAAGCCGCGAAGTCGCGAAGGGAGACAGTCAACACCGATCCAGACTTCGCGTTCTTCGCGCCTTCGCGTGAGTCGGGAGATATGGATTATCCGGAGATTATTCGTCCCCCGGGAGAGGGGTTCAACAAAGCCCTTTTTTGAACTCTTACCGGCACGCTCTACTCGTCCTCTGCCAGAAGAGCCTTCACCTCGCCGGTGAGAGCCGGGAGGTATCCCTCGACGACACCCCAGACAACTTCGTCTGATACGCTTGCGTATCCGTGAATCAGGCGGTTTCTGAACGCGATGATCTGGGGTGCATTCGAGATCTTCTTCTGGAGAGCCGGCTCCCGACGGAGGAGCTGGTTCAGGGCTTCGCCGACGATCTCAAACTGCCGTTCCACTGCAGAACGGAGCATGGGGTCAGCATGATACTCCTCGTACGTCCTGCCGCTGGTGAACTGCGCGATATACTTCGCGGCCTCGGCAATATCGTAGAGATACTTCTGTGCCTCACACGACGGCATAGACTTCCCTCGCGGTCTCCTCCACTACCTGGCGAAAGATCGGGTTCCTTACCGCGGACAGTTCAACGAGGTCGACCTCGCGCCCGAAGGCCCGGGCCAGGTCTTCAGCGAGACCGAAGTACGCCCGTGCATGCTCCACCGGGGTCATCGGCTCGAACTCGACGACGAAGTCGACGTCGCTTGCTGCCGGATCGAACCGGTCGCTCGCCGCCGAACCGAATATGCCGAGCCTTCTTACGCGGTACCGCGCCGCGATGCGGGCGATCTCGGGGATCTTCTCGCGAATGATTGCGTGCATCGGAGTCCTCTATGACGGTATTACCACTCCTGAGACATTAGCCCTTTCGGACGAACCGTTCCAGCCCGGTCCCCCGGCTTCGGCATCAGCCCGATAGCGGGCGCCATACTCGTGGCGGGAGTTCGCCGGGGGGCCAATTACTCGTTTATTTCCCGCCGCGCCTCGCACTGAAGAAAACGACACCAACCCCGATAATGAACATAATCGCCCCGGCTGCCGCCCAGAACGGGGATCCGCCCACGATAGGTTCTCAATTCGCGTCATGGGGTGTCGGACTTTTGTGAGCCTCGTTATGAATGGGCGCAGCTGCAGGACGAAAAGGAGTATTGTTATCCGTACTGTCGTATCCCGTCATTGCCGGTATATATATCTGACGATCTGGCACTCTCCCGTAAAAAGCCTTATCTCCAATTTGATCCTAAGAAAAATATGTACAATTCTAAAGTAGGCGCCATACTGGCTCTTCTG
>JAQVVW010000259.1 GCA_028698765.1 Methanoculleus sp.
CCGACGGCGAACCTCGACCCCGAGGGCGTCCGGGAGTACCGGGACCTTGTCGAACACCTCGCCGGCGAAGGAAAGACGGTCTTCGTCTCCTCCCACATCCTCTCCGAGGTCAGGGAGGTCTGCCGGACTGTGGGGCTGCTCGCGAAAGGGAGATTGGTGGCGCAGGGGACGCTCGAAGAGGTCGCCCGGGCGCTCGCACCGTCGGACGGCGATGCCGTCCGGATCGTCGTCGAGACACGGGAGCGGCTGCCGGATCTCGAGGACCCGGCGATCATCGACGTCGAGCGGAACGGGACGCGGGCGGTCGTCCGGGCGAAGGCCGATATCCGGGACCGGCTTTCCGCGGCGCTCTTCGAACAGGGGCTGCACGTGCGGGAGATGCGCCTTGAGGAGCCCGAGATCGAGGACGTCTTCATGGCGGCCTACCGGAGGTGAGATGATGGCACTCGATCGATTGCTCAACGTAGCACGGAAGGAGTTCTCCGACCACATCACCAGCAGGCGGTTCATCATCATCCTCGGCCTGCTCCTCGTGATATCGACGATCAGCATCTACGACGGCATCGAGAACTACAACAACAGCCTGGAGGCGTATACCGAGCAACTCCAGCGCATGGAGGAGTTCGATGACCCGTACAGGAACTGGATGCCCCAGAAACCCTCGATCATGTACGTCTTCATCTCCATGATGAGTTACATGACGATGCTCGGCGGCATCCTTGCCATCGCGATCGGGTTCGACCTGGTCTCAAAGGAGAAGGAGACCCGATCGTTAAAGACGCTCCTCTCCCACCCGGTCTACCGCGACGAGATCATCAACGGCAAGGCGCTCGGGGGCATCGCCGCGCTCGGGTTCGCCATGGCGCTTGCACTCGCCATCGCCCTTGCCATGCTCCTCATCTTCTCGATCGTCCCGACACTGGAGGAGTTCGCCGCCATCCTGATCTTCGGGGCGGTAACGCTCGGGTTCCTGCTTGCCTACTTCGCCGTCGCGCTCACGATGTCGACGGCTGCAAAAGAGAGCGGGAACGCGCTGATCTACACCCTGGTGATCTTCTTTGCGGTCTCCTCGCTCCTCCCCATGTTCGGGGCGATGGCCGCGAACGCTTTCGCGGGCGACCCGCCCGAGCCACCCGAGATGGGCCCCATGCCCAAAGAAGTCGTGCGGGTCGCGAGCAGCGGGGGGTATTCTACCACCACCGTTGCGCAGAGCGTGGTCTACGGTGGAGCCGAGGATCCGGAGTGGAAGGCATACGAAGAGGAGATGCAGACCTACATCGAGAAACGGAGGCTCATCAGCGATATCTCGAACCTCCTCTCGCCGCAGACGAACTACTACACCGTTGCGATAGCGGTGACGAACCCACAGCTTTCCTCGATGATCGCGTCGCCTTACGACACGGCACCGGAAGAGACAACCGGCCTTGCCGGTGCTCTCGGCCGGGTCTGGATGAACATCGCCGCGCTGATCGTCTTCCCGTCGGTCTTCTTCGCCGCGACTTACGTGAAGTTCATGCGGATGGATATCAGGTGAGACGGATGGGCGACGGAAAAATTCTCTTAATCCTTCTCCTTGCCGTGCTGGTCGTCCCCGGCGCGGCTGCACAGGGCGGGACGATGCAGACGGATATCCGGTGCGACTTCCCCGGCGAGGTGATCGAGGCGGGCGACACCGCCGTATTCGATCTTGCGGTCACGAACCGCGGCGATACCGGGACGTGCCTCCTCAACTACTGGACGTTCCGCGGCACCGACGGCTGGAAGATCCGGTTCGAGGCCGACGACCGCGAGGTCTATCGGATGCTGATCTCGGCCGACGAGACGAAGACCGTCCGCCTGGTGGCCGAGACCTCCGGCCATGCCGCGGTGGGGGAGTATCCCATCCGGGTTGGCATCGGCGAAGGCACGATCTGGGTCTATGTCAAGATCACGAAGACGCACAGCGGTGAAGTGGGAACGCTTGAAGCCACCGTGGTGGACAAGGAAGGTAACGTGGTGAAGGGTGCCGATGTCGGTCTCTACGACCGTGATACCCGGATCGAAGGGATGCTTGCGACTGCTGAAGGCAAGGTCTCCATCGGCGCTCCGATGGGCACCTACACCGTAAAGGTCACCCGGCCCGGATACCGAGAATGGGAGAAGAAGAACGTCGAGATCCGGATCGGCCAGACGGTCGACCTCGGGATCGTGCCGCTCGAGAAAGAGAACTTCTTTGCCGAGGTTCGGGTGAAATCCCCGTCCCGGATCGTGGCGATCGGCTCGAACCCGCAGTACGAGATGACCCTGAAGAACACCGGCAGGAACGACGATACCTACACTCTCTCTGTCGAGGGCCTCCCCGAGCAGTGGTACGCCCGGTTCAAGGAGAGCAGCACCGCCACCGAAGAGGTCTCGGAGATCTATATCCCGTCAGGCGAGGAGAAGACCCTGTACCTCGATCTCATCCCGCCCTACTCGGTGGGCGTCGGCGAGCACAACCTCACGGCGGTGATCGGGTCCTCTGCCCGGCAGTACGAGGAAGACCTGACGCTCCGGCTCCGGGGGTCCTATGACCTGCGGACCTATACGAAGAGTTACCGCCATGAGATCAACCGCGGCGATACCCTCACGTTCGATATGACGGTAACGAACGCCGGTGTCGGGGGAGCGTTGACCAACATCGGGATCAACATGAGCGCACCGGAAGGGTGGCGGGTGACCGTCGACCCGGCGTCGGTCGCGAGCCTTGAGGCCGGCGAACGGGCGACGGTGCAGGTGACGGTGATCCCGCCCGCCGATATCGTTGCCGGCGAATACAAGGTCGTCGCGCTGGTAAAAAGCGACCAGGACGAAGAGGAGGACGAGTACCGGGTCGTGGTGAAGGAACAGTCCTACGTCGCGGTGCTCGGCCTCCTGGTGATGGCCGGGATCGGTGCGGGGCTCTGGTATATGTTCAGGAAGTACGGGCGGCGGTAAGACGAAGACCTGCCGTTCGTCTCTTTTTTTTTGCAGGGTGTCACCCGTATCGGACGTTCCCCTCGGGTACCGCCATCTCGAACCGCGCCCCCTTCCCGGGCTCGCCCGTCCCCCGGATGGTGATCCCGGTGATCGAGAGAACCTCTTTCACCAGGAAGAGCCCGAGCCCCGTGTGGCTCCCGAAACCCCGCTCAAATATCCGCTCCTTGTGCTCTCCGGGGACGCCGACGCCGTTATCCTCCCAGACTATCCGGGCCCCGCCGCCGTCCGGCACGGCCGTGACCCGGATCTCGGTCACCGTCCTGCCGTGCCGGACGGCGTTCTCCAGGAGGTTGAA
>JAQVVW010000260.1 GCA_028698765.1 Methanoculleus sp.
AACCAGCAGTCCCTCGCGATCGTGGACGTGCTCCCCACGAGCTACGACGCGCAGATCTACGGCATGGAACTGGTGGAGTCCCCGGAGGAGACCTACGAGAACATCGGCGGCCTTGAACCGCAGATCGAGGAGATCCGGGAAGCCGTCGAGCTCCCCCTGACGAAACCGCAGCTCTTCGAGAAGATCGGCATCTCCCCGCCGAAGGGCGTCCTCCTCTACGGCCCGCCCGGCACGGGGAAGACCCTCCTCGCACGCGCGGTGGCCCACCAGACGAACGCACACTTCCTCCGCGTGGTCGGTTCGGAGCTGGTGCAGAAGTACATCGGGGAGGGCGCCCGCCTGGTCAGGGAACTCTTCGACCTCGCGAAGCAGAAGTCGCCGTCGATCATCTTCATCGACGAGATCGACGCGATCGGCGCGCACCGGAACGACTCGACCACCTCCGGCGACCGCGAGGTCCAGCGGACGCTGATGCAGCTCCTGGCGGAGATGGACGGCTTTGACAACCGGGGCGACGTCAAGATCGTCGCGGCGACGAACCGGATCGATATCCTCGACCGCGCCCTCCTCCGCCCGGGCCGGTTCGACCGGATGATCGAGATCCCGCTCCCCGATCACCAGGGGAGGCTCGCGATCCTGAAGATCCACACCCAGCACATGAACATCGGCGAGGACGTCAACCTCGCGGAGGTCTCCCGGCTCACCGAGGGCAAGAACGGCGCCGACCTCCGGGCGATATGCATGGAGGCGGGGATGTTCGCCATCAGGATGGAGCGCGATACGGTCAACAGCGACGACTTCATGAAGGCGATCGACAAACTCTCGGTGGACTTCGACCGCCACCACTTCCACACCACTTTCGGCGAGATGTTCGCCTGAGGGTGCTATCCTTTTTTTTAACGATCCCGTTCTCTTCGGGAACATTGCTCTTCCCGTAACGGCATCGGGCAGGTTCCCCGGGGTTGCACGGCGCACTTCTCCAGCAGCCCCTGCCGGTCGCCCTATTCTGCCGGATACTCCTCTTCGGCGCACCAGACCTCGAGCACCGTATCCTCAGGCTCCATCCGGTCGGCATACGCCTCCGGTGTCGTGCCCTCGTCCATCCATATGGTATCGATCATATGGTCGCCGGAGATCCGGTAGAGGCAGCGGTATGTCCATGGCTCCGCAGGCATCACATCCCGCTCGTAGATCTGCCGGGCAAGCCCGGAAGAACAGAATATGCCCTCCCCGGGCTCGAAGAGAACCTCCTCGACGTAGCGCTGGATGTACCACCGGAGCTCGGAGACAAGGGCAAGAGCGCTCCCGAGCGACGCCGTTCTGATGCGTATGCCATATTCCAGCCTATCGGGCTGATAAAAACGAAGAACGCCCCTGCTGGTCTCGGACTTGAGCAGGGTGGCGTAGAGGTCAACACCCTCCGACTGAATAAGGAGGACGTTCATTGCATTATTGTGGGCGGGGGAGGTCGATAAGGTTTCCTTTAAGACCGGTCCAGGGCTTCGTCGGTGGGAGTGTATCCTGAGAGAAATTGAAGTTATAACTATGGTAAAGCCCGGTACGCTGGACTGTGGTGATATCGCCACGCACTGCCCCCGCCCCTTGGGCGGGCCGAAGGCCGGGTGGGGTGGGGTTTAAAGATACACCCTATGAGATAGGGATGGGGGGGGAGACCCCCCTCCCCGCGAGCCGCCTCCCCAATGGCGATACTCCCTCGGAATCCGTGTATCATGCCTGCGACTGGCAGAACTTTAGATTTCAATATGCGAGCAGCCCGGAGATCCTCGAACCCCCCGACAACAGAACTTCGAAATGCCCCCTTTCATCCTCCGGCGGCAGGTTGCGAACAAAAAAAGATTGTCGAAAGAAAAAACCCCTCAGAGGTACATCCGGCTGTCCGGCGCCGCCACCTCGCGCTTCACCTTCTTTATCGCCGCGAGGAAGTCTTCGCGCTCGACGGCATCGGCGTCCCGCCGGATCGCCATCATCCCGGCCTCACGGCAGATCGCCTGCAGCTCGGCGCCGGTGGTGTTCTCGGCGAGTTCCGCAACCTCGGAGAGGTCAACGCTCCCGGCGAGCGACATCTTCGCGGTGTGGATCTTCAGGATCTCAAGGCGCGCTCCGGCATCCGGCAGCGGAACCTGGATGATCCGGTCGAACCGGCCGGGGCGCAGAAGCGCCGGGTCAAGCATATCGATCCGGTTCGTCGCCGCCATGATCCGGACGTTCCCGCGGTTCCCGAACCCGTCCATCTCCGCCAGGAGCTGCATCAGCGTCCGCTGGACCTCGGCGCTGCCGGAGGTTCCGTCGTTCGTTCGCATGCTCCCGACCGCGTCGATCTCGTCGATGAAGACGATCGCCGGGGCGCGCTCCCGGGCGAGGATGAAGAGTTCGCGGACGAGTTGCGCCCCCTCTCCGATGTACTTATGGACGAGTTCGCTCCCGGACATCCTGATGAACCGGGCCTGGGACTGGCGGGCAACCGCCTTTGCAATCAGGGTCTTCCCCGTGCCGGGCGGGCCGTAGAGGAGGATGCCCTTCGGGGGCTCCACGCCCACGCGTTCGTAGATCTCGGGTTTCGTGAGCGGGTACTCGACCGCTTCCCGGACCTCCTCGATCTCCTCCTTCAGGCCGCCGACCTGCTCGAACGTCACGCTCGGCTGCTCGTCGAGTTCCATGACCCTGACCCTCGCGTCGTAGATATTGCCGATCGTCTTGACGATGGATAGGGTGTTGTTCACCGCGACCTTCATTCCGGGTTTGAGGGTGCGGTGGAGCTTCTCGTTGACCGTGGTCACGTATTCCTGGTTGTTGCCCTGCTGCCGGAGATACACTTCGCCGTTCTCAAGTACATCGACCACAGCGGCAACAAACAGCGGCACCCGCTTTAACTGGGCGTTCTCTTTTCGAAGCTGCAGGAGCTCCTTCTCCAGCAACTCATTCTTGAGTTTGTAGTCCAGGATCTGCGCCTTCAGATCCTGGATCTGGAGAGTAAGCATGTCGTGCTCACTGCCGGGAGTGCTGCCAATGGTTTCGTCCATGTCACTCATATAGTTGGTTCTCCAATCACATTATAATGTGGTTGGTATGATCGTGCAAGGCAGAAGCATATCCCGGGGTATCGGAACCGGAGAACTCCTCGTCTCGTCCGAACCCATATCGTTCCTCTCGGGCGTCGACCCCGAGACCGGCATCGTCGTCGAGCACGGCCACCCGCTCGAAGGCCAATCCGTCGCCGGGCGGGTGCTGGCCTTCCCGTACGGGAAGGGCTCGACGGTCGG
>JAQVVW010000261.1 GCA_028698765.1 Methanoculleus sp.
CGCCGCCCTGCGCCCCCACGCCCGGCGAGTAGATCGCCTTGCTGCCGACGATCTCCCGGAGCCGGGATATCCGGTCCGGGCGGGTTGCCGGGGCGATGATGCCGTCGGCCCGGCAGGAGACGGCGAGTTCCGCGAGGTGTTCAGCCACGCCGCCGTGGAAGAACTCGGTCGCCCCGGGATGGCTCATCTCGGCGACGATGTAGGCCGCGCCGCTGTGCCGGTGCGCCACCTCGACGCAGGTTCTCGCGGCATCGGCTCCCACGAACCCGTGCGCGATCACGGCGTCGAACCCGGCGGCAAAGACCGCTTCGCAGATGAGGCGGTTGGTGTTCGGGATGTCCGCGACCTTGAAGTCGGCGATGAGCGGGAGGGCGAGGCCGGCGAGATCTTCGACGATGGAGAGGCCGGACGAGAGGACGAGGGGGTAGCCGATCTTGATCGCGTCGATGAAGGGCGCACAGGACTCCGCAATCTTCACCGCCTCTTTCCGGTCGAGGACGTCGAGGGAGAGGATGAGTTCGGTCATCGTTCCAGCCTCTCGAGGGTTGCCGCGACGAGGAGCGGCAGGTTGATCGTCGCATCACCGTAGACCGTCGCAGCGGTGGCCTCTCCGGTGAGTTTGCCCCACGACCGGGCCTCTTCGAGCGTCGCCCCCGAGAGGCCGCCGAGGTCCGGCCGGTCGCCGGTGAGTTGCACCGCGTAGTCGAACCCGCTCTCGGTCATCAGCTTGCTCTGCAGGATGTAGTTCTTCGGGACGCCGCCGCCGACGAGGATCGCCCCGGCCCGTTCGGCCTCGAAGCACCGGTCGAGCAGCCCGGGCATATCGGCAAACGCGCTGACCGTGACCTTATGTGTCTGGGAGAAGAGCCAGTACTGCAGCCCGATCATCGAGTCCTGGATGGCCGGGCAGTAGATCGGCACCCCGGCCTTTGCCGCCGCGGAGAGGATCCCGGAGTCGAGCCTCTCCCCGAGCCGGCCGAGGAGATCGGAGATCGAGACCGTCGAACCTTCCGGGAGGGACGAGTAGACGTCCTGCAGGAACTCCTCGAACCGGATGAACGCCTCGTTCGGGAGGAAGATGTCGTAGATCCGGTTGACCCCCTCCTCGCAGAGTTCGGCATCGGAGACCTGAGCGGTTCCGTGGTAGTGGTGGCACCCGATCGCCTCGATGACGTCGTGGGTGAGGTTCGCTCCCGTCGAGACGAGCACGTCGATATGGCCCCGCCGGATGAGGTCGGCGACGATGCCCCCCATGCCGCCGGGGACCATGGCGCCCGAGAGGCCGAAAAACTTCAGTGCTTTCTCGTCGCGGAGCATCCGTTCGTAGATGTTGACCGCCTGCCAGAGCGACCCCCCGTTGTAGGCACCGGCTTTCCCGAGTTCGTCGACGAGTTCGCCGACCGTCATCCCGGGGCGGACCTGTGCCTGCTGAACTGCTTCCCCGTATTTGAAGGTCATGATACTGTTACACCAATTCTGTACGAATTATTGGCATTCATCCAGAATAATGGATCGTCTCTTCTTGAACCGCCGGCTGAAGAGGATGTTCTGCTAAAAAAATTTGCGGGCCCGGTGGCCGGGTTCCCGCTGCCAGACAGGGGATGACTGGTTATTCGACACGGGATGATCCCGCTCGTCCCACCGTGTCGGGGTCCGGTATGCCCAGACCAACTCTCTAGAGAGCGGACGTTCGGGCCGGAAACGGAGAGGTGTCCAGAGGGTTACCTTCGTTCCGTGCATACTCGGCCGCGAACATGTACGGTCTGCCACAGAACCCCGCCCGCCAGGGGTGGCACCGATGTGGGCGGATCGGTCCGGGCCCGCACATATTCGCGGCCGATAGTCGGCACGGGATCACCAGAAAGGAGTTAACTCTACTATGTTATATATCTTTTTTTGTAAAGTCCATTTCATTGACGGGCTATCCCCCCGGCTTCGCTACCGCTATGAATCCCCGGCGCATCCCCGTTCCGACTGGAGCATAGCCTCTTCCCACGCCGCAACACCGCGCACCAGCGGCCGCGCGAGGTGCCGGCGGGCGGTGGGGGGGACCTCATACCACCCGGGCCGGAGCAGACGCTCGATCCGCTCGACCTCGGGCTCGTGACTGCGCTCGCCGCAGACCCTGCACTTGTAGCCTTTGCCGGTTCCGGCGCTCGTCATCCGCTTTCCGCAGGCCGGGCAGGCCGGCGGGCGGACCCGGACCGCGTCGGCGAGGCGGGCGATCCCAAGTCTCTCGAGGTTGAGGCTTCCGCCCTTGTAGCTCCCGGCCGCGGCCACCACGTCCCCCGGGACGAGCGCCCTCACGACGTTGCGGAACCCCTTGGTCGGTTCGTAGGCCATACAGCGGAGATCGACGCCGCAGTCCTCGATGAGAAACGAGACGTGGCCGCCGGGCCCGGTGGCCGCGGCCGTCGCGACCGTGCCGCGCACAAGGTACGACCGCCCCTCCCGGAGGGTTCTTGCCGCTCCCGGTATCAGGTGAGCGTCGGTTCCCTGGTTGGTGGCGTAGACCTGCTCGCAGGCCGGCTCTTCGGAGCGGACAAAAGAACGCGCCTCCCTCACCCATGCCGGGCTCTCCCCCCGGATGCCGAAGAGGACAGGGTCGGGGGTATGGGGCACCCCGACCACAACGCCGTTCTCCCGGTCGACCGTGTCCCAGGTATGGGGGTAGGTCTCCTCCTCGGCACGAAAGAGGCTCGCCGCATCCGCCTGCCGTGGCGTTCCCCACGCCGGGCGCTTCCGGTAGGCGAGGAGTTCGTAGGTCTGGTCACAAAATTCGCTTGCTATCGCCGCCGTTGCGCCGATGAGGCCGCGCCGGTTCTTGTAACCCCGGTAGAGCGCCCCTGCCGCCTCGAGTACCGCAACGGCCTCGTCCACGGTGCAGTAGTCCCGGAGCGCCGCGTAATAGAAGTCCGGCGGCGGGCGGACGCTCGCCACCACCACGCCGGGGTTGGTCTTTTCGTCGTCGAACTCCGCGAGTTCCTCGACGCAGGCGGTGGCGAGCGCGAAGCCCGTCTCCGAATCGCCGACCGCCTCGATGGCGATCGCCGCGTTCCCCCGGGTCTTGTGGATGACGTTCGGGTTCAGCCTGACCAGGCGGGCGCCGACGACGGGGAGTCCCGCCCGCGCGAGCCGCTGCACCAGCACCGCGCCGAGGTAGGTGGTGCACATCCCGGCAGGCGAGTCCGTATCGTCGATCCCGATCCACATGACCCTCTAGTTTATATCGTCTCCG
>JAQVVW010000262.1 GCA_028698765.1 Methanoculleus sp.
CTGAAGATCACCCTTCGTGTGGCCGAGGTCGAGGAGCGGCTTATGGGCGCAAAGAGGGTGGCGCCGCTCGCCCGGTGAGGGAGATCCCTCACCGGACAAACGGTATACTGCCGCGGTCGATGAGGCGATAGATGTAGACCTTTATCGGGTCTGTGATCGCAAGCGCCCAGACCAGCGCGTAGACCCAGACGAAGACCGCAAGCGGCCAGCCGATAGGCGTTATGATGAACCCGTAGACAGTGATCAGCGTCGCGACCGATTGGGTGGCAATCACCGCCCCGAGCAGGGCCGGACCGGGTTTGACGGACCAGAACGGGCCCCGGGTGCGGGCGACGAAGACAGTGAGGTGGCCGGCGACCGCGAGTTTGAGGAAGATGAGCGACCGGATGACATCCAGGGTGAGGTGCAGCGGCCCCTGGGCGATGGCAAGCATGGTAAACGATGATATGACCCCCACGAACCCGATGAGTGTCGCAATCGTGAGAATCTCGCGCATCTTCCACCGCTCGGGAGACCGGGAGTAGAAGACGTTATCCCAGGCGATGGTCATGATCGGGATGTCGTTTAGGAGGGCGAGGAGCACGATCATCAGGGCGGTTATCGGGAAGAACCCAAAGATCAGGATCGAAAGAGTGATAAAGAAAAGGACGCGGATGGTCTCGGCGATCCGGTAGGTGACGTAGTGGCTCATGCGCTGAAAGATCATCCGGCTCTCTTTGATCGCGTCGATGATCACTGAGAGTCCGGGTTTCGTGAGGACGATCGCAGCCGCCGATTTTGCCGCGTCCGTGGCCCCGGCAACCGCGATCCCGACATCAGCCTTCTTCAGGGCGGGGGCGTCGTTCACGCCGTCGCCGGTCATGCCGACGATGTGTCCCCGGGATTGGAGGAGTGAGACTATCCGGTATTTGTGTTCAGGGAAGACCTCGGCAAACCCGGCCGCCTTCTCGACGATCTCCGCCGCTTCGGGGTCGCGCTCCTTTACGAAGGCGTCGGCGGTGGCGATGTCGGTCCTGAGGTTCACCTCCCGGGCGACCTCGCGGGCGATCGCCACATGGTCGCCGGTGACCATCTTGACGTCGAGCCCCATATCCGCCGCCGTTTTGATGGTTGCCGCGGAGTCGTCGCGGGGCGGGTCGTGGAGCCCGAGAACGCCGGCGTAGGTCCATGTGCCGGGGGTATCGCTCCTTGCGACGCCGAGCATCCGGTAGCCTTTCTTCGCGAAGGTTCCGGAGAGGCGATCGATTGCCTCTGTAAGATCTTTCCCCCCGCCTGCGAGGGCGAGGATCACCTGCGGCGCACCCTTTGCGACCTGGAATTCCCGGGCGTCGCTGCCCCGGACAGTGGCCTCGGTGCGCTTTACCACCGGGTCGAAGGGCTTAAAGCCGGTGACAGTGTAGGAGGAGAGCCGTTCTCTGATGCCTCGCGCTTCCTTTGACTCGATGATCGCGATGTCGATGGGATCCTGGTCCTCCTCCCGGGATGCGAGGATGGCGGCGAGAAGCACGTCGTCCTCCCCGAATCCCTCGAACGGGACGACTTGGGCGAGGGTGAGTCTGTTCTCGGTTATCGTCCCGGTCTTGTCCGAGCAGAGGACGTCCACCCCGGCCATCTCCTCGATGGCGACGAGTTTGCTGACGATGGCCTCTCTCCGTGCAAGCGCCGTCGCCCCCACGGCCATGGTGATCGAGAGGACGGCCGGCAACGCAGCGGGAATGGCCGCCACGATCAGGACGAGAGCGAACTGGAGGGTTTCAAGGATGCTCTCCTGTCTCGCCAGCGAGACGATGAAGACTATCGTGACAAGCGCGATCGCAAGCACGATCAGATAGTCGCCGATCCTGACGACGGCCTTCTGGAAGTGGCTGGCCGTCATCGCCTCCCCGGCGAGCTGGGCAGTCCTGCCGAAGAAGGTCGCCTGCCCCGTGGCCACCACGAGCGCGGTCATCTCTCCCTGTTTGACGGTAGAGCCGGAGTAGGCGATATCAGATACGTGCTTCTCGACCGGCATCGACTCACCGGTGAGAGCGGATTCATCGGCCGAGAGGAAGTCCCCCTCGACGAGTTTGATGTCTGCGGGTACGATGTCCCCGTTCCTGACCCGGACGATATCCCCGGGAACGAGGTCCCGGGCGGCGGCCTTCTGCCACCTGCCGTCGCGAAGCACCCTTGCTTCGAGCGCGAGCCTCTTTTTCAGCATGGCGATGGCGTTGCCTGCCTGATACTCCTGCCAGAAACCGACGACTGCGTTGACGAGAAGGAGGGCGAAGATGATCGCGAAGTCCTCCCAGCGCCCGATAGCGGCGGAGATAACGATCGCCGCCTCGATCATCCACGGGATGGGGCCCCAGAAGTAGCGGAAGAATTTCAGGACCGCGCTCTCCTCTTTCTCGGGGATCTCGTTGTGGCCGAACCTCTGGATGCGGTTCTCCGCCCCGGACCGGGTCAGGCCCTCCCGTTGCGAGGAGAGGGCCTGGTAGAGGTCGTCGACAGCCATGCCCCGGGCCTTATCGGTGCTGATCGTCTGGCGCTCCATGTGTTCCCCGCCCGCCTCCTCTCCCCGGGATCGTATATAAGTGCCGCTGCCAGGCCCGGGGACCGGTGTGTTTGTGGGGTTATCTTCCCCGCCCCATCGATGTAGCAGTAGGACTGTGGTGGATATCGCCATTGAGGATCTCCCTCGGCGGCAACCCCCCACCCCGCCCGGCCTCCCGGAGCAGTGCGTGATGATATCCGGTGGGAAGCCGTGCCCGGGGGCCGCAGGTGGAGGGATGGTCTGGACTCTGGCCTTCCCTGGTTCTGCCATCAGGTTGATCCCCATACACAGGACCGTGGTGGCTATCGCCACGGGGGAGGGGACCTCCTCTGTCTCTCGCAAGGCGGTACCCGCAACCCCCACCCCTCCCGCGCCTGCGGCGCTCCTCCCCCGCCCGGGGGCGGGGGCAGTGCGTGGGGATAGCTGGGGGAAAGCCGTGCCGGGGGCCGGTTCTTCCTCGGACCTCTCCCCGGACACTGGACCGTGGTGGCTATCACGTCTGGGGGAGGGGCTGACGGGGAGGGGGGCTTGCCCCCCTCCCCTGTCTCTCGCAATGCGGTACCCGAACCCCCCCTCCCGGCCTTCGGCCTCCTCCCCCGCCCCCGGGGCGGGGGCAGTGCGTGGCGATATCCAGTGGAAATCCGTGTCCGGAGTGGCTCTGGACCCGGTTCTTCCCCGGGTATGTCCCGATGCACTG
>JAQVVW010000263.1 GCA_028698765.1 Methanoculleus sp.
GTTCCGGTAGACCGTGATATGGTCGCCGCCCATCCGGAGCATATCGGGGATGGGGGTGGAGAGGATCGGTTTGCCGCATGCCGAGTACTCGAAGTACTTGTTCGGGAGGGCGATATCGACCCACCGGGGAGGAGAGAGCGGGATGAGGCAGAGGTCCATCGGCGCGATGTAGCCGGGGAGGTCACGGTAATCGACGGCGCCGGTGAAGTGCACCCGGTTGGCAACTCCGAGCCGGGCAGCGAGCGTCCGCAGTTCGTCCAGATAGCCGGTGAAGAGCGAACCGCCGACGATCAGGAGTTCCGCGTTCGGGTGCTTCTTGAGAACATCCGGAAATATCCGGATCACCTCGTCGAGGGCGTACCACCGCTCGACCGCTCCCGCAAACCCGAGCACGAAGGCGTCGGGGGCGATCCCGAGGGCGGAACGCATCGCCCCGTCGTCGGTCGGGCGGAAGAGGTCGGTGTCGACGCCGTTCGTGATCAGTTCCGCCTCGTAGCCGTAACCTTTGAGTTTCTCGACGAGTCCGGGCGAGACCGTCGTGACGACGTCGCTGTGATCCAGGTTGTAGCGGGTTATGGCGAGGACGCCTTCCCGGAGCAGCCATTGCGCGGCGGGGTTCCTGTAGTAGGCGGCTGCGGAGTCGGGGAACCAGTCTTTGAGGTCGAAGATCACCGGGACGTCGAACTTCTTTGCTGCCCGGATCATCGCCGTCCCCGCGAGGACGTGAGCCCCGACGACGACGTCGATATCGTGGTCGCGGATGATCTTGCTGATGACCCGGTAGTGGCGGGGTGCGTTCATGGTGTAGTGGAGGAACGGGCCCTCGACGGGGAACCGTGTCGCCTCGTGGACGTGAAGAAGTGTCTCGCGCTCCTTGCCCCGGCTGACGTGGAAGTGAGGCACGTGGACCTCGTGCCGTGTCGCGAGCTCCTCGAAGATGTTGTGGTGCCTCGAGGGGATCGGGTGATGGATGTAGTCCTGGGTGGAGACGAGGAGGATCTTCATTGCTCTCGCACCCTTGCGATCGACCGGAAGTAGTTAAAGATGATCCCGACCTCACCGGTCGCCGGACATGAAGTTCCCCGGGCGATCAGGGTTCCCGGCCGTGACTCAGCGTTTCAACGGTGAATATGGCCCGGCGAAGCGCTCCGGACGCCGGATCTGCAGTCCGGCAGGAAAAGCGACTGCGTGTTCTGTTCACGCAGGAGGTTGTATACATGACCGGACCCCGCTTCGGGTTCCCGAACGATGCCGGTGAGCCCCGAAGACAGGGTTGGTTACCCTGTCCCCACTTTGTTTGACGTGCTCTCCCATACCCGCATGTCTTTCCCGAGGTTGAGCAATCCTTTTGCAAGATAGATCTGGTTCGTGGCAAAGGAGACAAGCGTGCTGTTCCTGTGGAAGTAGCCGATCAGAAAGAAAAGACAGAAGATCCCGAGAGCGAGGACGGGGGACGCAAGAGCGAGTCCTACGGCAAAGAGAGCGCTGCCGGCAAAGAAGAGAGCCGGCGTTACGAGGTACATGTAGATCCGTAACGGGTAGAAGATCCGCGAAAACGGGCGGGAAAGCCTCAGGAGATCGAGGTTTGAAACGGTTGCCTCGATCAGGTGCGTCGCCCGCCGGATCTTCTGGCGGTACTGCCTGTGGAAGTTCGGGGGCACGTCCTCGTACACCCGGGCGCCGGGCTCGTAGACCGCCTGATATCCGCGCCGTATCGCCTCAAACGCCGTGTTTGCATCGTCGGCCCCGCGCCGGTCGTCGATCCGGGTCACCAGGTCGCGTTTGAACGCGACGAGCGCGCCGTTGAAGGTGTAGGTGGAGTCGACGGCACTCTCCCAGCTGCACATCCGCCCGTAATAATTCCGGTAAGCGCTCTCCATCTGCGCCGGATGAGACCCGTCGTCCGGAAGAGGATGGAGGTCGCCGCAGACCGCAGCGATACGCTCGTCGCTCACGAGCCGGGCGATGAGGCGTTCGAGAGCCTCGCGCTCGAAGAAGACGTCCGCGTCAGTGGTGACGACGATCGGAAAACTCGCTGCTAAAATTGCTTTGTTGTACGACCGGTTCGTGCCCAGGCGCTCCGTGTTCGCGATGACCCGGTGATCGATGCCGGCCTTCCCGAAGGCCTCCTCGGCGAGCGCCCGGGTGTTGTCGGAGGAGCAGTCGTCCACGAAGATAACTTCGTACCGGTCTGCCGGGTACGAGGACGCGAGAATATTATCGACCCGTTCTCGGATTACGGCCTCTTCGTTATAGGCGGATATGACGATGCTTATCGGGGGGTATTCCATGAGCGCCGGCGGTTCTTCCGGCTTTTTTCCAATATTGATCCCGATAAAGAAGACGACATAGGGTACGATCGCAGCCGCAATGAGCCCCAGACCGATCCAGAGAAGCATGAAATTAATCTATGGGATTGGTATTTATCGTTTGGGAATACGAGAAATAATTTATCCTCATGGAGTTCTTCTTTTCTGGTCGTATGGCGCTCTTTCCCCTCCCCTCGCGAAAGGGATCGTTCGTATCGCAAGTGCTGCGGGCGACACCGCCGGGTCGCAAGTACGGGGTCCGGACGGCTTGAGGCCGGGTATGGTACGATATCCGGTTACAGCAGTCCCCGGACCACATCGCAGATATATGCCAGTTCTTCGTCCGTCACCGACGGGTGGACGGGCAGGCTCACGACCGAGGCCGCGAGGTCATCCGATACCGGGCAGGAAGCATGCGTGTTCTCATAGACGGGCTGCCGGTTGACGGGGATGGGGTAGTGGACGGCGGTCCCAATCCCCTTATCCGCGAGGGCGCCCATGAACGCATCCCGTGAGAGCGCGTAACCGTCGGGGACCTTCACGACGTACTGGTGGTAGACGTGCCGGACGTCCGGTGCTGCATAGGGTGTCGCGAGCCCCGTGCCCGCGAGGTGGCGGTCGAGGTCCCGGGCGTTATGAATCCGGCGCTTGTTGAACCCCTCGACCCGGTCAAGCTGCACGAGGCCGATGGCGGCGGCGATGTTCGTCATCCGGTAGTTGTAGCCGACGGCCGAGTGAAGGTACTTCTTGCTCTGCCCGTGGTTGATGAGGAGCCTGACCCGTTCCGCAAGGGCATCGTCGTCGGTCGTGACCATGCCGCCTTCGCCGGTGGTCATGTTCTTTGTCGGGTAGAACGAGAAGCAGGCGAGGTCGGCAAGGCCTCCCACCCGCTTCCCCCGGTACTCGGCGCCGT
>JAQVVW010000264.1 GCA_028698765.1 Methanoculleus sp.
GGACGGGTTTGTTCGTGCCCGCGAGGTTCCGGAGGCGCATGTAGTAGGCGATCAACGCCTCCTTCGCCCCATCGGAGAGGATGGGGAAGCACGTCCGTTTCGCATAGGCGATGTACTTCCGGAGAAGCGTCGGATCGATATCGGGGGTGACCGGCGCAAGCGCCCGCTCGATGTACTTGTCGTCGACGTCGGGGAGCGGCGTGTAGGCGTGCTGCTTGATCAGCTCGCCGACAGAGTGCGTCTTGATGATGTGCTGCGCGATCGCCCCGTCGCGCTCGGCCTCGGGCTGGTCGGTCATCACGAAGATGAGGTCGAACCGCGAGAGGAGCGAGGGCGGCATATCGATCTGCTCCCCGATGGGCACGAACTGGTCGAACCGTCCCAGTTTCGGGTTCGCCGCGCCGAGGAGGGCGCACCGGGACTTCAGGGTCGCGGTGATGCCAGCTTTTGCCACACTGATAGATTGCTGTTCCATCGCCTCGTGCAGCGCGCTCCGGTCCTCCTTTGCCATCTTGTCCATCTCGTCGACGGCGGCGATCCCCATATCCGCGAGGACCAGCGCACCGGCCTCGAGCGTCCAGCGCCCGTCGCCGAACTCGTCCTTGACCGCCGTCGCCGTCAACCCGGCGGACGTCGACGACTTGCCGCTCGTGTAGATCCCCCGGGGCGAGAGTTTCACGACGTATCGGAGGATCTGACTCTTTGCTATACCCGGATCGCCGACCAGGAGTACATGGATGTCGCCGCGGAGGCGGGAGCCGTCCGGCATCTCCTTCGCGATGCCGCCGAAGAGTTGAAGCGCGATCGCCTCCTTCACATCATCCGTGCCGTAGATCGTCGGGGCTATCGACCGGGCGATCTTCTTGTAGATCATCGGGTCGCGGGCGAGCGCCATGATCTTCGTCTCGTCCTCCTCGGTGATCGAGACCTCCTCGAACTCCTTCTCGGCGATCTCGATCGAGTTGCACTCGAGGTAGATGTCAAAGAGCGTGCTCTTCTGGCCGTAGTTCACCCTCTGCACCGACCGGAGGATGCCGTTCACCACCACCCGGTCGCCCGGCGATACTATCCCGGTCAGGTCGTCGGTGACGTCGATATCGAGTGTCTGGGGCTGCTCGCCGCCCCGGAGGCCTTCCGGCGACTCCTGGATCCGGAGTTTCTGGGCATCGACGAACCGACACCGGTTCATGACGAGATCGAGCCGGGTCTTCCTCTCGCAATTCGGGCAGAAATCGGGCTCGTCGAACCGCCCATAGCCCTGCGGAACCGGGTCGGTGTTTTTGCCGCAGGTGCGGCACCGGAAGACCGCGGTGACGATCCGGGGGCGGACCTCCGTGGTCTTTCGGAGGATCCCCTCGAGGGCGACGAAGGTGTTGATCTGGTCTGCCCGGATGTCGCGGACGTCGGTCTTCTGCGGCAGGTTCGTGAACCGGATGTTGATCAGGTCGGGATCCTGGCCGTCCTTCAGTTTGAGGAGTTTGTTCTGGACGATCGCGTCCCGGATATCCCCGAGAACCTTGCCCGGGCTTCGCAGGAGTTCGAACGCCAGTTTGTTGTTCAGGATCTTGCGGTAATCGATGACGAGCGAATGGTTGTGAGGGTACTCGCGGGAGAGTTCGGCAAGTTCCCGCCGGTACTGCTTCTTCAGGAACTTCGTCCACTCACCGACGTTGTCGGTGACTTCGACGGTTATCTCTTCGGTCAAGACAGAATCCTCAGCGGTGCTGCTCTGCGGCGAGGACGAACCGTGCGAGCAGCGCCTCCATCTGGATATCGCTGCTCGCCCCTTCCGAGAGGCGGAAGTCGGTCTCGCCGAGGGCGTCGATCAGCTTCACTTTGAGCGTCCGGTCGATATCGCGCTGGACCAGCGCCCGGTAACACTGGTTGATCAGCTCGTTCGGGGCAATGCCCCGGCCGCGGGTCAGGTCGGAGAGCGCCCGCTCCGCCTCGTCGAACTTCCCCGCTATCGAGAGGTCGAGGAGTTCGTCGATCTCGTCCGGGCGGGCGGTTGAGGTGATCGCGTAGACCGTCTTCTCGTCGATATCCGTCCGGACGATCGCGGCGCCCTGCAGGGCGTTGATCGCCTTCCTCATATCCCCCGAAGCGACGTAGACGATGGCGTCGAGCGCACCCTGTGTGACCGTGAGGCCTTCGGCCGCGGCGATCCTCCGGGTCTCCTCGATGACCGCCTCCCGGTCAAGCGGCCTGAACCGATAGATGGCGGACCGGCTCTGGATGGGGTCGATGATCTTCGAGGAGTAGTTGCACGAGAGGATGAACCGGCAGGTTCGGGCGTAGGTCTCCATCGTCCGCCGGAGGGCCGCCTGCGCATCCGTCGTGAGCGCGTCCGCTTCATCGAGGAAGAGGATCTTGAACGTCGCCCCGGCAAGCGGCGACGTCCGGGCGAACTCCTTGATCTGGTTTCGGACGACATCGATGCCCCGCTCGTCGGAGGCGTTCATCTCCCGGAAGTTCATCTGCCAGGAGTCGCCGAAGAACTCCCGGGCGAGGGCCACGGCGGCGGTGGTCTTGCCGATCCCCGCGCTGCCCGTAAAAAGGAGGTGCGGCAGGTTTCCGGTCTTCACGTAGGCCTGGAGGCGCACCACGATCTCCTTCTGCCCGACCATCTCGTCGAGTCTTTTAGGCCGATACTTCTCTATCCAGATGGTGTGGTTGCCGTCCATTTGCATAGGTGTTGGTGCTCGTTCATCGTAAAAGGATCGTCATCCGTTCCGGTGATCCTTTTTAGAGGGTAGAAGGCGAACAGATAGGTACCGAAACGCTGTGGAACTACCGGTGGTTCGCGTGGAGATCGGCCCGGTTCTCCCGCACCGGTATATCCTCACCCCCTTCCTCGAACGGACGGATGTATGGAACCTGTAGAACGGGTATTTGCGCAGGACTTCTCCGCCGCGCGGCAGACGGCGGACTCCGGCGACGGCCGGGACGGTTCGCACGTGGTGACGCCCGGCGCCGCCTGGTGCCGCCGCCTCTTCATCGTCGGCGCCCTCACCGAGAAGAGGGGGAGCGGCGACGTCATGCAGGCCCGGCTTGCCGATCCGACCGGCGTCTTCCAGGTCTCGGTCGACTGGCAGAGCCCGGACGCGGTCGAGACGCTCGGCTACGTGGAACCGCCCGCGTTCGTCGCCGTCACCGGCCGGGCGACGCTGACCGGAACCGGTGAGCGAGCGTGCGCGACGGTGGAGGCCGAGGCC
>JAQVVW010000265.1 GCA_028698765.1 Methanoculleus sp.
GCCCATCATATCCCCCGCCGCAAGCAGCCCGGACGCAAGGCTTGCCGCGGCGACGTACGACCCGAACTTCGCGGCGACGATCGCGAGCCCCTCGGGCGGTATGGGGAAGAGCCGGCTCGCGCCCTCCAGGTACGCGGCGACGGCATCGAAGACGCCCGCCTCGACCAGGAACGCCACGACGACGATCGTCGGGATCATGATCCCGAGGATGCGGCGGAGGGTCTTCGCGGTCGGTTTGAGAGATGCCCGCAACGCCTCGCGGACGGCCGGGGTCGGCCCGGACGACTTCTCCGGCGGCCCGGACGCGGGAGGCGGGGGGAGCAGCACCCTCCCGGCCGCCATGACGATCCCGGTCTTGAGAAACCCGATCCCCATCAGTATGCCGAAGTAGATCAGGCCGAAGACCCCGAGCAGCGGCACGTAGACCGGGATGAGGTAGCGCCAGTGCATCACGACGGACGGGAAGGAGTTGATGAGCGCCGCGACGACGAGTTCGCTCCTCCCGATCATCCCCCTGCGGTGGTAGTCGACGAGCATCGCGTCGGCCGCCTGCGGCGAGACGAACGCCAGGAGGAAACTCGCCCCACACTCGCGGGGGAGGTGGGAGAACGTCGTGACCGGGTAGGCGACGCTCGCTATCCTGTCGGTGATCCGGAGAGCAATCAGGACTTCGGCGATCAGGACGCCGGCAACGACGATCGGAACCGTCCGAACCAGGAATTCGAACGAGAGGCCCAGTGCCGCTGAAATGATCCCCGCCGTGCCGTCCATGACCCACCTCGCCTTACGGCGTTCGTCCGCCCCGAAACAACATCCGGTACGCCGTCCGGACATATCACCGTTCTGGATGGCTGCGAGCGGAACCTGCCGGTGCCGTTGCAGTCGTTATCCCGATCGAGGCTCTCTGGTTACAGGAATCCGGCAGTGGTGCGATCTCCCTCCGCCTCTCCGGCAACATGATCGTATGATTTAAATACAATGGATCTGGATGCTGTTTAGGTACTCGATGATTGGCAACGATTTAGAGTCCTGTTGCACGCCAGTGCAGAACTGTGAGAACGTGCGGTGCACGTTTGCGCAGAACGCATTCTTCTTTAGATAGGGAACCGGCCCTTTTGCTGAGTTCCCGTGTAATGTAACGGTCTTTTCCGTTACCGGAGGTTGTTTGTTATGTTCGGCATTAGTGATCCCTCGATCTGGATTGGATATCTGCTTGCGCTCGGATTTACGCTCGCGTGTTTAGTGTACGGCCTCGTGAACTGGAATAATGGCGTGGAGGATGAACGGAATGGCAGTTGATACCGGGCTCTTCGTCGCGGTGACGCTGGTATATCTCGCCGCCACCATCGGTCTCGGCTACCTCGGCTACCGCCAGACGAAGGGGGACGACGACTACATGGTCGCCGGCAGGAAGGTCAACCCTGTCGTCCTTGCCCTCTCCTACGGCGCGACGTTCATCAGCACGTCCGCCATCGTCGGGTTCGGCGGGGTTGCGGCGCAGCTCGGTATGGGGATGATCTGGCTGACCGTCCTGAACATCGGGCTCGGCATCTTCATCGCGTTCGTCGTCTTCGGGAAGAAGACCCGCAGGATCGGGAGCAAACTTAAGGCCGTCACCTTCCCCGACCTGATGGGGAAGTGTTATCAGTCGTCGTTCATGCGGTATGCCGCAGGGCTCGTCATCGTCGTCGCCATGCCGCTCTACACGGCGGCGATCCTGATCGGCGGGGCCCAGTTCATCACGAGCACGCTGCAGATCCCGTACGCCACCGCGCTCATCGCGTTCGCCGCGGTCGTCGCCCTCTACGTGGTGCTCGGCGGGCTCATCGCCGTCATGTACACCGACGCCCTGCAGGGCGGGATCATGCTCGTCGGGATGACCCTTCTTCTCGTGCTCACCTACGTCCAGCTCGGGGGCGTCATCGAGGCGCATACCGCCCTTGCCGCGATGTCGGACCTCGTCCCCGGGACGCTCGCCGCCGGAGGAATGACCGGGTGGGCCTCCATGCCGGCGCTCGGGTCACCGATCTGGCTCACGCTGGTGACGACGCTCGTTCTCGGCGTGGGCATCGGCGTGCTGGCGCAGCCGCAACTGGTCGTCCGGTTCATGACCGTCAAAGACGGCCGGTCGCTGAACCGTGCGGTCCTCGTCGGCGGGCCGTTCATCCTGATGATGACCGGGGTCGCCTTCACGGTCGGCGCGCTCACGAACGTTTACTTCTACCGGACGGGAGGCGTGATCGCCCTTCAGGCGGCTACCGACGGCAACATCGACACGATCATGCCGAACTTCATCAACGCGTCGATGCCGGACCTCTTTATCGTCATCTTCATGCTGACGCTCCTCGCCGCTGCGATGTCCACGCTCAGTTCCCTCCTCCATGCCATGGGCACGTCGCTCGGGTTCGATATGATGCGGCACACCGGTTCCCGGGGGGCGTCGATGAAGAGGATTCAGGCGGCGACCGTCGTCATGATCGTCGCGAGCGTCATCCTCGCCTTCATCATGCCCGGCAGCATCATCGCGCGGGCGACGGCGATGTTCATGGGTCTCTGCGCGTCGGCGTTCCTGCCGACCTACGCCCATGCCATGTACAGCAGCCGGCCGTCGCTCCTGGCGGCGAAGTTGAGCCTGGTCGCCGGAGCAGCCGCCTGGTTCGTATGGACCGCCTTCGTCCACGTCAAGGAGTCGGCGACGCTCGGGCTCTCGAACCTCCTCTTCGGGGTGCCGGCGGTTCTCTCCGCCCCGTGGCAGGACGTGGACCCGCTCGTCATCGCCCTCCCCCTCTCGATGGCTGCGCTGCTGGTCGGGTGCGCACTCGACCGGCACCGGGTGCATGCAGAGCAGGATGAGTCGGTCGGGGCGGCCTGAAGGCCCAATCCCGTTTTTTTCCGCATCCGGAGTCGCAAGCGTTATCCTCCGGCAGAACGGACGATCTGCAGAAAGGCGCCATGACCATGCGTTACTACATCGTCGATGTCTTCGCGGAGAGGAAATACGCCGGTAACCCGCTCGCCGTGGTGCTGGACGCCGGAGCGCTCTCCGATACGGCCATGCAGGCGATTGCCCGTGAGATGCACCTCTCCGAGACCGCGTTCGTCCGGTCGGGCGGGAGAGAAGGCCGTGCCTACGATCTGCGCATCTTCACGCCGGAGCACGAGGTTCCCTTCGCCGGGCACCCGGCGCTCGGCACGGCCTACGTGATCCGGGAGG
>JAQVVW010000012.1 GCA_028698765.1 Methanoculleus sp.
AGCAGGGCGCCTTCCCGGACGAACCGGGCATGCACGCCCCTGAAGTAGACCAGGATGAGGAAGGTGCCGAGCGCGGCGGAGAAGACCAGCAGGACCGATTTTATCAGGAAGATGTCGTAGAGCGGCGCGCCCTCCGGGGAGTAAAGGGGAATTGCGAGGAGGAAAGGCAGGAGCCAGGTGAGGAGGCCGAAGCCGACGAGCTTTGCAGCCTGTTTTGCGTTCATAGCAGGAAGGTAGCACTCCGGCGGGATATACCGATCGACACTGCCCCGGAGGAGAGTCCGGTACCCTTCAAACGGGTGGGGTAGTAATCCTCCCGACCCATTAACCGGGAATCCGGGGTACGGTGAACCTGCCCACGAGGGAAAGTTTATCGAATCGCAGGGGAGAATGCAATCGAGCACCGGATCATTACGGTCGCTCCGGTTTAAGCCTCCTTACGCGAAATAAGACCGACCAGGGAGAGCTTTTGGCCGGCCGGCCTGTCAGATGCAGCACAGCGTGATACCGCCGTAAACCGGCGACATCACGGTACGCAGGGAGTTCTGTAATGCTTCCCGGTGGGGCGCGCATGAATAAAGAGTTCCGACCCGTCAACCTCTATCTCACGCTCGCGAAGGTGGGGATATTCGCATTCATCCTGATGAGCGTATACCAGTTCCTCAAGGGCTACCTCTACCCCGACATCTCGCTCTCCGAATCGCACCTACATACCGTCATCTTCACCACGTTGCTCGCCACGGCTGCTGCTTTCTTCGTCCTCCGCAGACAGTAGACCCTCCTTGCGATGCTGGTAGCCGAAGCGGGTGAGCGGGAGGAGACGGAGGAGGCCCTGCGAAAGAGCGAGGAGAGATTCCGCTCCATCGTAGAGACGGCAAACGAGGGCATCATGCAGATGGACAGCCGCCACACGACCGCCTACGTCAACCACACGATGGCCGGCATGCTCGGTTACTCTGTTGAGGAGGTGCTCGGCCGGCCGGTGACCGACTTCATAGCCGCAGAAGACCTCGATGAGCACCGGATCCGTATGGTAGCGAGAGAGCAGGGTCTTGGCGGCAGATACGAGTGCCGGTTCAGGCACAGGGACGGCGGCGAGAGATGGGTTCTGGTCTCCGCCACCGCCCAGAAAGACGGAGACGGCAGGTTCGCCGGATCTTTTGCCATGTTTACCGATATCACCGAGAGGAAACAGGCCGAGGAGGCGCTCCGGCGCCACACCGAAGAGCTTTCCCGGCTCCATCAACAGCTCAATTCGGCAAACCGCGAGGCAAACCTCTACCTCGACATCCTCACTCACGACATCCGCAACACCGAGAACGTCGCGAACCTCTACACCGACCTGCTCATCGAGACCCTTGAGGGGGACGCACGGGAGCACATGGAGAAACTGCAGCGAAGCATCAAGAAGAGCATCGAGATACTGAGCAACGTCTCCACGATCCGGCGGATTCATCAGCCGTCCGGCGGGCAGAAGTGCGTGGATCTGGATCAGGTCATCCGCGACGAGATCGTACAGTTCCCGGAAAGCACCATCCGTTACGATGCGACCGGCCGCCGGGTAATGGCCGACGACCTCCTCTCCGAAGTCTTTGCGAATCTCATCGGCAACGCCGTCAAGTTCGGCGGGCCCGAAGTCGTAGTCGCCGTCCGGGTGGACGACGACGACGGGTTCGTCCGGATCTCGGTCGAGGATACCGGGCCGGGGATCCCCGACGACCAGAAGCAGGAGGTCTTTCACCGGTACGAGAGAAGAAGACGGGGTGTCGGCGAGGGGCTCGGGCTCTTTCTCGTGCAGGTGCTTATCGAGCGCTACAGCGGTACCATATGGGCGGAGGATCGGGTGCCGGGCCGCCCGGAGGAAGGGGCAGCCTTCCGGTTCACGCTTCCAAAGGCCGCTCACGACGGCACGGGGGTTCAGGCCGGCGGCAACCCACCGCAGTGTAAAACTCGCGGGCAATAGAAAGGAGTCTGACCCATCCTGCATTCGGTTGACCCTTCGGTGTTCACCCCGGCAGGGGATCTTCAACAACGGTCCTCAGCCGGATCTTCAACCGTCTCGTCACCGAACTCGCACTCCCCGCCGTCTCTCATCGAGCCTTGCGACCGTGACCTTCCGACCGGACTGGATGGTCACCGCAGGCATCCTCTTCCTCGCCATCGCCCTCTCCGGCCTTATTGCGTTCGCGGTCTACTTCGGCACGAGCCAGGAGAAGCCCGATCACGGTATCGGCAGTGCACTGAAGGATTTCCTGGCTACACCCATCTTCATCGCCTTTCTCCTCGGCCTCGCCGTATCGATCGCTATCTCGATCTTCGAGATCCCGGGAGCGGACGCCTTCGTCGGCCTCTTTTCGGGTTTCTTCTCGACGATCAACCATTTCGTCGAGCTGCTTGTCCGGATAGCCGTCGGCCTCATACTCCACCCCTTGAAGGCGAAGACGTTCCTCCCGATCCTCGCTCTGGTCATATGCATCAAGATGATCCTGCAGCCCGCCCTCGTGCTGGCCGGGACATATGCGGTAGGCGTACCGATGCTCGAACGGCAGATCCTCTTCACCGAGGCCGCCATTCCGTCCGGCGCGATTGCGGCGGTTCTCACCGGCCGCTACGGGTGCGACGGCCCGCTCGCCGCGGCCCTGGTCATCGCCACCTACCTCGTAAGCCTGGTGACGATACCGTGTGCGATGATGATCTTCGGGTGAGTGCCTCCGCTCTCCCGGCCGGCCGGCCCCGGGAGATAACCCTGCTCGCATGGCTCCGGGTGCGCCCTGCGACGCTGCCGGATGAGAAGAGAAATGCTTTTGATGCATCGCACAAGATACCCGGAACGTGAGCCTCCATGAATGCAAAAGATATCCTTGTCGGCGGGTTCATCGGGGGGATCGCCCTCTTCGTCGTGAACTTCGTCATATCGGCGCTTGTAGCGCTCGTCGCCCCCTACGATATCCTCGCCCTCGAAGGAATGCGATCGGTGGAAGACCCGCTGATGCTGTTCTTCTTCGCCCACCCGTTTGTCCTCTCGTTTGCCGCGGCCATCGTATTCGACCTGGTAAAGGATGCGCTGCCGGGCCAGGCGGGCAGCAAGGGGGCGATCTATGGTGCGGCGCTCGTCCTGGTCTACACGGTGCCGAGCATCTTTGTCACCTTCACGTCGATGGACTACCCGGCCGGATTTTACCTTGAACAACTCCTCTTCGGGGTCGTCGGTTTTCCCCTCATCGGGGCCATCTACGCCATGATCTGGGAGCGGTTCTAGTACGCGGAACCGCCTATTTTCTCCACCTCACCAATCAGATTTTTTTGATCGGGATCTCCCCCGATGAGACGGGCGAACCCGTGCGGCGGTCGATGAAGCGGTAGGTCAGGTGCCCGCCGTACCGGAGTACCGCACCCCCCGGTAGCACGACACCCGTAGCGTCGCACCCACCGAGAGAGACCACGAATCGGTCTCCGAGCTGAACGATCGGATCGCCCAACCCCTCGATATACGCCATATCCTGCTCGTTCCTGAGGGTCATGTGCAGGGCGGGATCCTCGCGTAAGCCGACGCTCACCGCCAGTTGGTCGACGTCGAACGCGTCTCCGGCCCTGTGCTCGAAGACGACCATATACGTGCTCCCGTTCTTCATCGTCCCGGAGGCGATCAGGTCCGCCTTTATCGGCTGCGTGGTGTCGCCCGCCGCACCGGTGGCGTACACCGCCACAAGCGCCACGATGATCAGCGTCACGGAGATCATCAGCATGACGCCGATCACCTCGGATACGGCGTCATCGGAAGAATATCGATCACATCCCATACCATTCACCGCTCCTTTAAGAGGAGGCTGCTCTTATGCAGGAGAGCCCCGCTCGGCAGGTGGTAGATCGCCACCTCGACCACGGCCGACCGCCCGATGTGCTCCCTCAGTTTCTCTTCTTCGAGGCCGAGGTACCCGGCGGTTGCCTCCCGGTTCCCGGTATCCACACCGGCCCCCGCCCTCCAGATCCCGGTACCGAAGAGACCCTCCAGCTCCTCCCCCTCGTGAGACGCAGGATGCAGACCGCCGTCCGGCAGGTGGATCCAGGTGTTGATCCTGAGATCGCGGGTCCGAACCTGGTCCCCGCCCCGGTGCTCGAAGACGAGGGTGAAGTCGCCTCCGCTCCCGGCAGGATACACCGCAAGGTCCGCCGAGGGTGCAGGCTCCTTCGCACCGGCAGCGCCGCCGGCAAACGAAGCAACCAGCGCGGCGAGGATGATCACGATCGCGAGAAGAAGGATCACCCCGACGACCGGGGTGACCGCCGTCTCCGTCTTCACCCCCCGGCCTACCACACGCTCACCTCGATATCGACGGTCCGGAGCGTCACGTTCACGGGTCGGCCGGAAAAATCAAGTGTATTTGAGCCGGGAACGTATGAGACGTCCGTCCGACCGCAAATCTCGTCTAAGTAACCCTGCAACCGGGGCACCCCGAGGTCGAAGGCGATAGCGGTCGCTTCCGATACCTCCTCGGCAGTTACCGTTGCGTTCAGCCCGAGCGTGGCTATCCCGCTCCCGGTAACGAACGACTCGCCCTCCTTCGGGAAGAGCTTCACCAGGGTGATCCCGATATTATCGCCCCCGGACCGGGTTAGTTCGACGAACGACTGGAGAAATTCGCTGCTGTTGTCCCGTGCTTCCTCGCACAGGTAGTAGCGCGAGGACTGGGGCACTGCCACGCCGTCCTTCGTCACCGCCACGAACCCATACTCCCAGCGGTAGCCCTGCGGCTCCCAGGTTGTGAACGAAGGCACGTAGGAGATATTCATCAGAGAAGATGCCTTCGTCACGGTCCCTGTCCCGTTGGCGACGGTTATGTTCACCAGCGGCCCTTCCGCCGCAATCGCAAGCGAACCGCTCGACCGGACCGGGCTTAAGAGAATATCGCCTCCTCCAAGAGAGAGCGGTTCGCTGAACCGGACCTTCGTCTTGTGCGAGACCGCGTAATCGATACTCGAACCGAACCTGACGAAGGCGTCCGCCACCGCGCGGGAGTGCTCGATCTCGGACTGCTGCTTCAGCCCCGGGAGATACGCCGCGGAGTAGATCGCGATCAGCGTGGAGACGATGCCGAGGATCAGCATCAGCGCGATCACGGTCGAGACCGCATCGTCCTTCTCCATCATGGGATCTCCCCCGAATAGACGACGTTCTTCTGCGTGACGAGCCGTACGGTGTCCCCTGTCTTAATGGGGGAGCGGAGATCGGCCTTCAAACGCCCTCCGAGATCGAACGCTGCAACCCCGTTGCCAGCGTGGTCGTAGAGGCATACGGTGTCCGAAGGCTCCCTCTTCCCGTCCTTCCCGACGACGATCACCTCGATGTTCATCTCCTCCACCCAGTCGCCGCCTTTATGCCAGAAGATCACCGTGGTATCCCCTGCCGAGGGGGGGCCGCCCGACCCGTTCTTCATCACGACGTCGATGCTCGGCTCCCGGCCGCCCGGTATCAGGGAGAAGGCCGACGTGGCAAAGAGGGCGACGAGGATGATGACCAGCGCCACCATGATCATCTCGCCGACGACCGAGGATACCGCTTCATCCTGCTGTATTCTGTCTTTCATAAAACCGCCTCATATGATGTAGACAAAGAGGATCACCGTCGCAGCAAGCATCAGGCAGACGTGCTTGAAGCCTGCAAGTATACTGTTCGAAGAGAGCTGGCCCGCCATGATCCCCGAGAAGAACCCGAGGATGATCCCGACATGAAGCATCTCCCGGACGTTCGAGCTGATATCGAAAGCGACGTCGTACGCGGAGAAGCTCGATATGAAAGCCACATTCAACTGGTACGCCGAGTAAAGGTAGATGCCGAACGAGAGGTAGATGACCGCCAGGTAGACGAACGAGACGTTCAGCCGCTTCGCCTTCATCTTGATGTAATGCTGAAGGTCGTTGATCGCGATCACGAGGATCTCGCGGATGTAATCGGTCACCTCGCTCGCCCGCACCAGGAGAGAGATCGCCCGTTTCACCGAGACCAGGCCGATACGCTCCTCCATCCGCACCAGTGCGCTTGAGACGCTGGAACCGAGCCTGAGCTCCTCGGCCGCAACCTTCACTTCGCGGGAGAGCACGCCCATCTTGGTGCTGGAGAGCATGAAGATGGCGCCCTGCAGCGTCATGCCGATATCGCGCATATCCGCGATCTCGGCGAGGAATTCGGGCAACTGCGCTTCGACCTTCATGACGTACCGGCGGCGCACCTCGTAGGCGATCATCACCGGGATCACGGCCACGATGGCGGCAAGGCAGAGGAAGACCTCCAGGGTGTAGGACGGGAAGATCGATCCGAAAGAGCCGAACCGGTAGCTGAGGAAGAGCACACCGAGCAGGCCCGTGCCGATCACCGCCCCGACCGTGTAGTCGGAGATGAAGTAGATCCCGGGATGACGCAGGATCTCTAAGATGCGCAGCCAGCGCTTTCTGGACTCAAGGTTTTTGTGGAACTTCTCGTCCGGTTCGCTCCCGGCGCCGGCATCCAGGATCTCGTCGCCGAACTCGGATTCCCGGATCTCGCGGCGCGTGATATCGAGGTTATCCGGCGGAAGAAGGACGTAGAGGATGAAGATGAGGGCGATCGCCCCCAGCGGGAGGCCGAAGTACATGAGCGGCATGATGCCGGCAAGCTGGCTCTGTCCGGCCAGATTCTGCGCCACCAGCATGATGATGATCGCGATGGGCCCGGCGACAAACGCGGTCACGTAGACCTCGGCGATCATCTCCAGGATCTGGAGGAGAGATTCCTGCTCCTGCCGCGCAAGTTCGCGGTAGGTCTCGGACTTGGAGTTGAAGAAATTGGTGAGGTTGCCGCCGCTCCGGTAGACCAGCGCGAGATCGTTGACGAGTTCCTTGAAGTTGGCGGACGGCGTGACCTCCTGGACGTTTTGCATCGCGGTGAGGAGATCGAGGCCGAAGACCTCCACGTCCCTGACGATGAGCCCGCACTCCTTCGAGACCTCTCCGTAGAGGTCGCCCGCCTCGTAAACGCTCCGGAAGATGCCGTAAAGCGTCATGGTCGAAGAGAGTGCCTGCATGTAGGTGACCGCGTGGGGGAGGTCCGCCTCGATCCGCGTCCGGCGCCCCTGCGCCTGGAGGAGGGGGTAGAAGGAGATCGCAAGGAGCAGCAGGCCGACGACGGCAATAAAGCCGAGCAGGACGGTGATGCCGTAGGGGAGGAAGGGGAGGATATTCGCCTCGATCCCGAAGAGGGAGAGGAGGAGGGCGGAGAGGATGTAGAGGAAGCCCGCAAGCAGGGTTACGATCAGGCCGTACTGCAGGTACCGGGATGCGGGGATCGGAATATGTGCCGAGAGCAGCGAGTGCGCCAGCTCGTCCCTGACGTTATCGAGCGTTGCTGCCGTCGTCATTGCCGTTCCTGAACCATCATTTCCTGTATCATCTGCCCGACCGCCGCAGGAGAGGCGGGGCCTCTCCGGGCCGTTTCCATAAGGGCATCTCTTCGAACGGCGATGGCTGCATCCAGCTGTTCCCGGCTCCATCCGTTCCGGTAGGCGATCCCGTCGAAGACTGCCGACCGCTCGTAGACCCTGACGAACCGGTCCGTCCGGTGATCCCAGGTAAAAAGCGGCTCCCACCGGATCTCATCGCCGACAACCCGGACCTCGTTCAACGAGAGGCACCGGCGGAACCCTCTCCCCCCGTCGTAGAGGAGGCTCTGCACCAGGATCAGGTCGAGGGCGTTGAACATCGCCACCGGGACGTTGATAGGTTCGTGCGTCAGGCGGTTCACCGTCTCCTGCACGTTCCCCGCATGAACGGTCGAGTAGGTGGTGTGCCCGGTGTTCATCGCCTGGAAGAGGGTCTGCGCCTCCTCGCCCCGCACCTCGCCGACGATGATGTATTCGGGACGCTGGCGCAGCGCCGCTTTGAGGAGATGGAACATGCCGACGTTGCCGGTGCCGCTCGCATTGGCGCTTTCCCGGGTCCGCATCGGCAGCCAGTTGACGTGCGGAAGTTGAATCTCACGGGTGTCCTCGATGGAGACGATCTTTGCCACCGGGGGGATGAAGAACGAGATGGCGTTCATCGTCGAGGTCTTTCCGCTTGCCGTTCCTCCTGAGACGACCATGCTTTTGCGGTTCTCGACTGCGAGCCAGATGTGCGCCATCAGGTCGGCGTCGTAGGTGCTGTTCTCGATGAGGCTGACCGGGGTCATAGGCTCCGCGCGGAATTTGCGGATGGTGAACGAGCTCCCGCGGGAAGAGATGATGTCGGAGTAGGTGACCTGCGCCCGCGATCCGCCGGGGAGGGCGGCATCGATGAGCGGCGTCGAGAGCGAGAGCTGCTTGTCGGCCTTCTGGGCGAGTTTGAGCACAAATTTGTTCAAATCTTCGCCGTCAAAGACGCAATTCGTCTGAACGCTGGCGTATCTCCGGTGGTAGAGGAAGACAGGGATCCCCGGACCGTTGCAGGTGATGTCCTCGATCCGGTCGTCGTTCATCAGCGGGTCCAGTTTTCCGTAGCCGAGGAAGTTGCGCCGGAGATAGTACATGAGCACCTCTACCCGGTCATCGGGCATCTCCGGGTCAAAGGAGCGGATCACCTTCCTGAGGTAGTCCGTATCGAGGCCGAGTTCGCCTCTCTTGCGGGCGGTGTCGTAGATCAGCGTCGCCCGGAGCCGGTCGAACGTCTCTTCCAGGACGATCAACTCTTTCTGCGTGACCCCGGGCTCGACGATCTCGTACTGCAGGGTGATCGGGTCCCTGCGGAAGATATTGGCATAGGAGAACGGAGGGACGAGCCAGTACCGGTCCACCATATCCACGCCGGGCTCCGCAGGCGGAAGGTCCAGGATCAACGGGGTGGGATCAGGAACTTCGTCTGCGGTGCCGTTATCCCCGGCAGGGGCTTCCTTCACCTTCTTTCCAAACAGAGAGGAGAGGTCGAACCTCATATTCCACCCCGGTACGTTGTTTCGGCCGGTTTGCCGTGATACTCGATAGCCACGTCCACCTCGCAGTTCCTGACGAAGACCGCCAGAGCGTAGTCGCCGGGGCCGAAGACGGCCTCGTTCTTCCGCAGCTCCGCACCGTAGATCGTCTGCCACCCGAAGGCCCGGTCGAATACGGCGGCACCGTCTTCGATGCGGTAGAGTGCAAACCGGACGTCGCTGTAGGGTGTCATCTCTTTGTCGGACCGGGACACGTCCATGTTCCGGATCGTATACGTGACCCGCCAGGGTACCGGGGCGACGACCTCGGTGACGCCCCGGAGCGAGTATGCCCCGGGGTTCTCAAGCAGCGAATCCTGCATCTCAAGAATGTTCTCGTTGAGCTGCCATTTGTCGTCGTAGGTCCAGGAGACACCGGCCGGGTACCAGGTGCCAGTGTAGTAGTCCCGTACCGGTTCCAGCCAGGTCATCAGCGGCGGGGAGGGCTCGGAGACCGGGATGCGAAGGGCCGCAGTGAGGCTCTCGTTCGTCGAGAACGGGGGCGCCTCCCCGATAGGCTGCTTTCCGGCGACGGTGGTGTCGGCATCGAGCCGGTCGTCACGCGAGAGGACATGACCCAGCCAGAGACCGTCGCCGCCGACAAAGAACGGCTCCATGCCGTCGTATGCGCTACGCGGAACCCCTTTTTCGGCCGTGTTCACAGCCCAGACCGCAGAGACGGTGACCGGCTGGTTCCAGACCGCGTCATCCACGACGACCCTCTCGACGCCGGGCATCCCCGGTCCGGGGACGAACGTCCCGTTCGCCGGAAGATAACTGACGTTGCCGAGGGCGCCGGAAGCGGTGGCGTTGTACCAGACGGCGCTGCCGGAGTACCACCCCGATTCAGGGTCGGCACCCGCCGGGAGAGAGGTGGTGAAGGTCCCGTTCTCCGGGTAGTAGACGAGCCTGCCCGCCGGGGCCTCCGCAACGGTCCGGTAGAGCCGCCCGGGAACCGTGTCGTCGGTGATCAGGGCAAGGGCGGCGGCTTCGGGGACGATAGTGCGCCGGTCGTGTGTCGCCGGGTAGTAGAGGAGGCCGACGCCGTAGCCCATCTTATCGAGGATGGCGGCGGCAAGGATGGCATGATCCTCGCTGTCCCCCTCCCCCGAGGCAAGGGTTATGACGGGATAGTTCGGGTAATCGGGGGTCCCCATGCGCTCCTCGTCCGTGGTGTAGTTGAGACTCTCCACGAAGGCGAGGACGTTGCCGACGGTGTCGCTGTCGCCGTACCCCAGGTCCAGTGACATGGCAAGGAAGCGATCCGCAACGGTGTCGATAATCCCGTCGTCGCCGTCGGTCACGACGTACTCCGCCATGCGCTGCGGTTTGTCTTCGGAAGTGCCGTACGACGAGGAGACGAACCGCCGGTAGGTATCGTCGGGAATGTAGAGGTCCATCGTTATCCCGGTTTCACGATACGACCAGTTATAGGACTTCAGCCCGGTGACGACCCCCTCCTCCCCGCCCTCCGGGTAGGGTTCGACGGGTTTTTGCGTCGAAGGGGTCCCGGAACCGATGGGAGGGGAAATATCCCCGCCAGCGCCGAGAACACCGGAGAACCTGAGGGCGGCAACGGCCCCGGCGGCAATGACGGCAATCACGAGGATCACGATGATCTTCTGAAACAGCGACTCGTCGAAGGTGAGATCCATACCTACCGCCTCCGTATGACGAGCGCCCCGATCGCCGCTACGGCGGCGAGATACGCCGCAAATCCGGGGGACTGCACCGCCGTCGGCAGGACGATGGGGGTAAACTCCGGCCTTGCGGTGTCGGTGGAGTCCGAAACCGCCGCGGTCCGTGCGGGTAACGGGTTTTGCGCCTCGCTGACCGTGGTGGTCCGCAGACTCCCCTCGCTGAGAAGTTCGAAGGTGCTGGTCGCCTTGTAGTTGACCTCCTTGCAGGTGACGGTGATCTGGTAGATCCCGGGATACCAGGAACTGGTATCGATCGGCTCCTCTTCGTAGGAGAACGGTCTCGCCTCCAGGACCGGATCATAGTTCCCGGGGATGGTCTCATTGACCGGGATCTTCATTGCGGTATTCACCTTGCTCCCGTCATAGAGATCGAGCGCGGCGATCGTCAGGATCAGGTCGTCGTGAACGTCCGTGTCGTCGGCGGTCGTTCCTTTTCCGGCGAGGTTGGTGGTCCCGTTGACGATCAGTTTGTTCCCGACGACCAGTTCTCCGATCGGGTCGATCCGGATGAGCGGGTCTTCTACCGTGAAGGTATCCATCATATAGAGGTCGTTCGTGGACGACGAATCCAGCGCCCGTACCAGTGCCTCGGCTGCGGCCTTACCCTCGAGCGTTCCGATGTTCGCTAGCAGGCTGCCGTCGGCTGCGTTGTACAGCCGGCTCACGCTCCCCCTGAAGTAGAGGTTGTTCTCGGGCAGGATGGCAAACTCGTTGTCCGTCCCGGGGTGGTGGTAGACGATGAAGTAGTCACCGGGGGAGAGGTCGTAGGTGAAGTTGCGCGGAAGAGTGACACCGTAGGACCCGTCCTCGCCGAGAGGGAACACCGGGTTATAATCGGCGTACTTGAAGTTCGGGCCGAAGACGTACCACTTCATATGGCCGACAGAACTGGAAGTATGGCCGGGGCTCCCGCGAGCGTACCACCAGGAGTAGAGGTAATCGCCGCGGGCAAACACTCCTCCGGTATCCTCGTCGAACCTGGCGTGCATGGACGGCATATTGAGTTCGTAGTCCCACGAGGGAGGGACTTCGCCGCCGATGGACCCGGGAGCGCCCGGATAATTGCTCCCGAGTTCTCCTATCGGCTGGAGGTTGGCGTGGACGGTATACGTTCCTGCAGCGCAGGAGATCTGCGAGGTATCCCACGAATACTCCCACGTCCCAAAGACAGGGTTATAGTAGGTTACGGTGAATGTGGCGGGTACGCCGTCTTCAACCGCCTGTGAGAGGGCGGTCAGGGATGCACCGTTCGACGGCAGATTAGGGCCTGTCACGTAGAGGTAGATCGGGATCAGCGTCGACGAATCCGATGCATCGAGGTTGTCCAAGGTCCCGTTTAATCCAATTATATCGCCGATGGCGTACAGCTGCCGGTCCGGCTTATCAAAGATCAGCGTCATGACCTTCTGGTCGACACTGAAGGTCGCGGTCACCGGCTGGACGATATCCGAACCGGTCGCCGAGATCGTGTAACTGGTGACCGGGGCGTCGTCCGGGATATGGATGTTCAACCGCATCGTGCCGTCCCACCCGGGATGGACGCGTACGTGGTAGTCGGAGATCCGGGTATCCCAACCGCCGCCGTCGAAGACAGGATAGTTCTCCCCTGCCGGGGGTTCGGGGAGGGTGACGTCGTACTGCGTGAAGGGGGTCCCCCGGACCGTGAAGACGAGATCTCCGCCGCGCTCCGCAGTTGTCCCGTTGAGGATGAGCGCAGGGGGGTAGTCCTGCACCGTGAAGGCGTAGGGCAGCTCGTAGTTGAGGCTGTTGAGGGTCATCCGGAAGACCATCGTCACCTGGGTATTCCGGGAGACGCCCCGCTGATCGGAGAAGCGAAAGACGAGAGTATCGTTTCGGGCCGCGGGGTCCGCGGAGAGGTCCGCAAGAGAGACCGTATCCCCGGCGACGTTCACTATGCTGCTGGTCTTGACGTTCCCCTGCAGCTCGTACTCGTACCATGGACCCTGAAACTCGCTGAGCGGGAGGTTGTGGTCGGGGAGCAGGAACTGCACCCCCATCCGGTAGGGGAGGGGGTTCTGCCGGCTGGGGTTCGGCACGGGCTCGATGTCCGTCCCGAAGGTGCGTATCATCATCTGCCCCAGACTGCCGGCAACGTCCTGCACCAGGCAGTATCTGCCCTGATCGACCGTCCCGTCGCTGTAAACAGGATAGTACTGGCCGGAATTTCCACGGATATAGTTCGCGATGCCGTTGGTGAGAGC
>JAQVVW010000266.1 GCA_028698765.1 Methanoculleus sp.
AGCCACCTTCTCCCGCATATCGGTCTCCGAGACGTCGAAGATCACCGCCGTCCGGGAGCAGATCGCGTTATGCATCAGTTCCCGGAGGTTCGCCCGCTCGATATCGATGTCGCAGTCGTCGCTGGAACCGATCCAGAGGAGGTGGAACCTGTCCCTGAGCGAGGAGTACTCCCCTTCCGTATCGATGAGGCAGAACCCCACCCGCGCCTGCAGGAGCTGCTCGCATATGACCGCGATGCTCCAGCTCTTCCCGGCACCGGACTGCGCGATGATGCAGGTTCTTCCCGTGACCAGTTCCTGGGCGTCGACGGCGACGTCGCGGTCGCCGTCCTTCCCGATGACGATCTCCATCTCTTCAAGAAGAAGACAGGACGGCGGGAGGTTTAACGCTTCCTTTTCGTTTCAAGAGGGGTTGTCTGGAGGATTCGGCGCCCCTCATCATCGTTTGTTCCTGCGGAGCGAGAGAACAACCCCGAAGGCCGAGAGGACCGCGAGCGCGAGGAAGATCAGCCGCAAGCTCAGCAGAAAGTCCGGGAATGTCGCCGGCGTGACGACGGTCGACCCCATGACGACCGCAAAGACCACGAGGACCGCTCCCATGCTGAGCATCATCCCGAGCGACCGCATCATCGCCGTCATCGCGGATGCGCACCCGTAATCCCGCTTCGTGACGGAGCCCATGATGGCGGTGGTGTTCGGGGACGAGAAGAGCCCGACCCCCACCCCCAGCAGGACCAGGAGGGCGACGATCGCGGCGACCGGCGTCGTCGGAGAGAGGAAGAAGAAGCCGAAGAGGGCCGCGCCCGAGAGCGCCATCCCCACCGAGGCGACGAGCCCGGGCTGTATCCGGTCGGCGAGGCGGCCGGAGATCGGGGCGACGAAGACCATGATCACCGGCTGGACCAGGAGCAGGGTGCCCGCGGCGATGGGTTCGTAGCCCCGGACGTACTGGAGGTAGAGGGAGAGGAGGAATCCGACCGCATATGTGGCGCTGTAGTTGATCAGGGCGGCCCCGTTCGAGGCGGCAAAGACCCGGTTCGACGCAAGCAGCGGGACCGGGAGGATGGGGCAGGCCTGTTGCTGCTCCACCCGGAAGAAGGCCACCCCGAGCAGGACGGCCGCCGCGAGGAGCGCCAGGCCGGCCGGGGTGGTCACCCAGGCCAGGCCCAGGAAGAGGCAGAGGATCAGGGCGGAGGAGAGGACCATCCCGGGAATGTCGAAGTGCTCGTGCTGCTGCTCGTTCAAGAACGCCGGGAACTTGTTGGCGTAGAGGAGGGACGGGATGGCGATGAGCATGGTCATGATGAAGATGCTCCGCCAGCCGAAGAACTGGGTCAGGGCACCCCCGAGGAACGGCCCGAGCGAGAGCGCGGCGTAGACGGCGGTGACGTTCAGCCCGATGGCGGTGCCGCGTTCGCCGGGCGGGTAGAGGTGGGTGATCAGGGCCACGCTGTTTGCGTAGATCATGGCGCCGCCGGCCCCCTGCAGGAAGCGGAAGACGAGGAGCAGTTCGAGCGTGGGCGTGAAGATGGTAAGGAGGGAGCCGGCGGTGTAGACGACGACCCCGAGCAGGAAGACGGTGACCCTCCCCCATGAGTCGCCGAGCCTCCCTGCCGGGAGGAGGAAGATGACCGACGCGAGGAGATAGGCGCTGGCGACCCAGGCGAGCATGGCGGCGTCGGCGGAGAACTCAGCCCCGATAGCCGGCAGGGCGAGGTTGATCGCGGAACCCGTGAACGGGTTGAGGAACGTGACGACGGTGATGAGAATCAGGATAAACCTTCGCGAATATGGTTTCTCCTCTTCCCGATTCATTGCCGTCCTCCATACTCCCCGGAGAGAGCGTATAATAGGTATTGGCATTCGTCATAAAAAAGGACCGGCTGCCGCTCGTTTCGGATTTACCCTGTGGGGTGAAGAGGCCGGATATGAAGTCTGCGGGCGTGAGAGAGGAGGGACCGCTACGTTTCGTCAATCACGCCTCCGAAACGAGAAGAGCCGGGGAGAGTGATCCTCCCCGGCGTTCGACCCCCTGTTACCGCCGGATCGCCCCGGCGATGACGCCGCCGATCAGGGAGAGAAGGCCCTGGTAGACGAACGCCGCCACGATGATGACGAGCGACGTTCCAAGGCCCGCGATGAACCCGAACGCCCCGAGGAGAACCGTGCCGCCGAGGATGAGCAGCACCGCGACGACGATGGCACCGAGGATGCCGGCAAACAGCCCGGCCTTTGCACCGTTTCCTATCCCGCCCCGGACCATCCACCCGGCGACGAACCCGCCGACGAGCGGTCCGATGACCGGCAGCAGGAAGCCGAGAACAAGCCCCACGAGCCACCCGACGATGACGCCGGTCCAGAAGTTATCCGCCATATTTATCCATCACCGTCGGGGATTCGGAGACGTAGTATATAAGCGTTGGGGCGGGTGGCCGGTCACGGCCGGATCCGGGTTCCCGCCCGTCCCGAAAGCGCCCGGAAAGCACCCTCGAGCGGCGCGATGGTCGCCCGCTTCCCTCCGGCTTCGAGGAACTTGAGAGCCGCCTTGATCTTCGGCCCCATCGTCCCGGGAGGAAAATGCCCTGCCGCGAGGTGGGCCCGCGCTTCGCTGGCCGTCATCTCGCCGATCTCCTGCTGGTCTGGCAGCCCGTAGTTCAGGGCGACACGCTCGACATCGGTCAGGATCAGGAGGTCGTCGGCACCGACGAGCCGGGCAAGGAGGGCTGCGGTGAGATCCTTGTCCACGACCGCCTCGACGCCCCTGAGGGTGCCTTTGCCGTCCGCGACCACCGGAACGCCTCCGCCGCCCGCGGCGATCACGATCGTCCCGGTGGAGAAGAGGCGGGCGATCGCCCGCTCCTCCACGAGGGCAACCGGGCACGGGGAGGGGACAACCCTCCGGTAGCCCCGCCCCGGGATCTCGACCATTCGCCAGCCCTTCTCCTCCTGGAGACTCCTCGCCTGCACCGGGGTGTAGAACGGGCCGATGGGTTTTTCAGGGTTCATAAATGCCGGATCGTCGCCGTCGACCAGGGTCTGGGTGAGCACCGTCGCGACCGGGCGGTCGATCCCGGCCTTCCGGAGCGCCTCCCCGAGCGACTGCTGGAGCATGTAGCCGATCATCCCCTGGCTCTCCGCCCCACAGATATCGAGCGGCATCGGCGGGAGGGTCTCCTTCGCGAGCTCGTTCTTGAGGAGGATGTC
>JAQVVW010000267.1 GCA_028698765.1 Methanoculleus sp.
TCCTGGATGCCCATGATCGACGGGCCGTGGCAGATCGACGAACAGTTGTCGATGACGCCCCCGATCGCTTCGGCGATATGGATGCCGATGCACTGCGCCTCCGCGGACGTCCCGCTCCACCCAAAAAGGAGCGGCCGTTCGGCGTCGGCGAGCACCTCCGCGGTACGGCGGATCGCCTCTTCGAAGTCGATCGCTCTCCAGGTACCTCCATCACTCGAGATCGGGTGCGTGAGACGGCTCTGCGACAGGAACTTCTCCGAGCCGAGCGAGCATGCGTTATCGACCGATCTGACGGCCCCGCTCCCGACCTTCACGACGAGGTCGTCGCAGAGGCACCCGCAGAGCGGGCAGACAACATCGCGGATGGTCACGAGATCCCTGTCTTCCCCGCCGACGGGCGCCGGCACCGGAGGGCATGCGGCACCGCCTTCCTCGATGAGGATATCCCAGCCCGATCGCGGGGGCCTCCGGGTCAGGGTCACCGTCCCTTCCAGCCATTTGTAATCCGGAGCACCGGTTCCCCGCGTGGTCGCGTGCAGGATTGCATTTGCGTGCGGCCCGCAGGGGATGAATACGGTTCCCGAGACGAGATCGTCGCAGGGTGTGGCACTGAACACCTCTTCTCCCGTGCCGGTCGAGAGGAGAAGATAGTCGCCCGCCGCGGCCCCGAGTTCCAGGAGATCGAACGGGTTGACGAAACAGCGTGCCGTTTCATCGGAATATCCGGGCATGTCTTTGTAGTAGAGTTTTCTGCCCTGGGCGATCGTCCTCCCGCTCGTGATGAGAACGTCCATAGAAGTTCAATCAGACTTCTGCGTGGATAATAGTTGTTAAAGTGGTTTACTTTCGGGATATGTCAATGGTATTTTTGCAGCCGGTCCGGGATGAATCCGCTTCTGCAGAGAGCCCATGGAGGAAAACAGCGGTAGAATAGGTTGGGCGGGGACGGTGACACCGTTCCCGCCCGGCTTCCATGGCGTCTCCAGAGGCACCCGGATGACGGTTCGCGTCCCCTCAGCTCCTCCCGGGTGACCTGTTGGTTCATTACGTTGATGCTTATGAGAATTCAGGGCGTGATCGTTACTTCATCAGCCTCTTGCCAACGGGAGATCTTCATCTGGTATTCCAGTTCCTCCGCATTCCGTTGCTCTCATGATGCACCGCAGATGCAGTGGCACCATACTCTCAATATATATCTAAGCTATTTAACTTTATTCATTTGTTGAATAAATAGCATTAACTCGATAGGTTCACCACCTCCGGGGGGGACCTCTCGTAGCCCGTCTCTCCCCCCTGGCCCCACGCATGCGGCAGAGGCGCGGTGATCTGACCGCGACCGTGGAGCACAGGCAGGTCACATCACCGCAGTCTGTGCCGCCGCCTCTTTCTCCCGCTGGAATGTCTCGGTGAGTTCAAAGAGGTTGCCCCTGCTGAGGTGCTGCTCTGCCAGGGCGAAGACTCTCTGCTCCTCCGTTGTGAAGTGCGCCTCCACATCCTCCCTCAGTTCACGGAGCTCCGGCAACCAGGCGTCGTTCTGGAGCGAGATTCTCTCGAAGCGTGCAAGCGTCGTACGAACCTCGTTATGCTCGTCGAGCGACCGCCGTATCTCCTCCGGAACCCTGTCCCGGAGATGCGCATACAGGGTAACCTCCTCCGCATGCATGTGCCCCGGCAGTTCCCGGCGCAGCGTGATGCACCGGACGTCCCGGGTCTCGGGATTGCTCTCGAGTTCGTCGAAGAGCGCCCTGATGAGATCGTGATCCTCCCGGATCAGTTCAAGAACCTGTGGCATACGCGTCCTCCGTCCGGGGGAGAATAGGGGAAGAGGAACTTAACGGTTTCGCCCGGACGATCCCGGCCAAAAAAGAGCGGTGCCGACACCTTCGCCCGGTTGCTCAGCGTGCCGCCATCGGCATCGCGCTCTTCTTTGCCTCTTCGTAACTGCTGCCGAGACTCGAGAGATCGCTACTGCTCATCTTCTGTTGCATCTCGGGGAAGATATGCTCCTCCTCCTCGCTGATATGGTGTTTCAGGTTCTCCTGGATCACCGTTATCTTCGCCACCCAGACATCCTCCTCCGACGTGGATACGCTGTCGAGCTGGGATAAGAGCGTCTTGACCGCGTTGTGCTCCTCGATCGACTCGAGGGCTATCTCCTTCATCCCTGAGTCCATGAGTTTCGGGTATACGGCCTGCTCCTCCCCGATCATGTGCGGTATGAGGTTCTCCTTCATGGTGTTGTACTTCTGCTCCCGGTTGCTCGTGCCCGTGCTTGAGAGTTCAGAGAGTTGCGAGAGCACCATCTCGTGCTCCTGCTTCAGGATATCAATAATATTCTGCGCCATCTGATCACTCCCCCTGACAGGGAGGCGTGCATGGGGAATCACGATATATATGAGTTATGCCCGGATCCGCGACCCCGGCACCCGCCCGGGAGATCGCAGGAATCACCTGAGCGGTCGCAGGTGGGCCTTCCCCTTCGCCTCCTCGAACCGGTTGCCGATACGCAGGAGGAGGGCATCGTCCATCTTCTGCCTGGCTTCCGGGAAGACCGTTTTCTCTTCCCGGTCGACATGGCCCCTCACCGCCTCCTGGAGTTGCGACACCGCGTCGACCCAGTCCTCTTCGTCGGCCGTTGAGATGCTGTTTAACCGGTCGATGAGCGCCTGAATGATCTTATGCTCCTCCCGCGATCCTGCCGTGAGGTCATGCAGCCCCTGCTCTTCGAGCCGCGGATAGAAGACCCGTTCCTCGCCGGCCATGTGCGGCAGAAGGGTGTTCTTCATCTGGTTGAACAACTCTGCCCGGTCACGGATCTCCCTCTGCTGGAGTTCCCCCAGTTGCATCAGCATCTTCGCATGTTCTTGCCGTAAGAGACTGAGTATGTTCTGCCCCCTCTCTATCCCCCCTGTATGGATGCCTCCGGAGTACGCATCTGATAAAAACATATGGTGTACCCGATATGCAGGATCGATTCTCTCCCGGATCAATCCCCGGGAAAGCACCGGGAGGTCTCCGGAAACGCCCTCTCCGCGGTGCAGCAGAGCCTGCTGGATATCCATAAATGCTGCAGGCGCATAGGATTGTACATGTCGAACGAGGACCGGGCCGCCCCGGCTCCCGGAACGAAACTCCGGCGCGAACTCGGCCTTCCCGCGGTCACCCTCTCGGGCGTCGGGATCATCCT
>JAQVVW010000268.1 GCA_028698765.1 Methanoculleus sp.
AAGTCCAGCGCGTTCCGGTGCCGCTTCTCGGTATCAACCGCATCGGAGTAGGCCGCAAATACCACGCCGAGGTCACGGAGGTAGTCGAGCGTCGCCCGGGTGAACGGATCGTCCGGGTCGATCGTGAGTGAAAGGAACTCGCCATGCGCCTTGAGGCAGGTGTCGAGGGTCTTGTAAGCTTCCCGGAGCCTGTCAAGATCGTTCCCCTGCCAGTTCGGCTTTCTCCCCATATTCGCCCGGAACTTTGAGTCGGCGTGGATCTCCGCGAGCGTCCTGACCGCCCCGCACTCCCCGGCGGCGATGGAGGGGAGATGCGGCTCGACTGCGCGGAGGTAGTCCTGGCCCGGGTCGGCAGCGCCGGGGCAGCGGGCTGCGAGGTCCTGCAGGGTGCCGATCGAGGCTCCTGCAGCGGCCGCGAAGATCGCGAGTTCCTCCTCCCGACACCGATCCACAGCCGTCCTCCACGCGTCGAGCACCACTTCCTCACTCCCGGCGAGGGCAGCGAAGAACTGCTCTGCAGTCTCGCGGCGCGAGGAGAGCCGCTCAAGGGTGTTTTTCAGCTCGTGCACGCCGGCCATCCGGAGCACACCGACCAGCGCGTCCCGGCAGGCTTCGGGCGGCTCGCCGTAGACGAATGCATCTATGACCTCGTCTCTGAGTCGTGCCGCTTCCCGCTCATCGAGGACGGCAAACCCGGGGGCGACGCCGGCCTCGAGCGGGAACTCCCGGAGCACCTGGGCGCAGAAGGAATGGAAGGTCGAGATGTTTGCCCATAGAAATTCGTCACGGAGGCTATCCCATCGAGCACCCTCCTTCTTCGCGAGCGCCTCCCGGACGCGGATCTTCATCTCTGCGGCTGCCTTCTCGGTGAAGGTCAGCGCAAGAATATTCGCGACGCTGAGATCATTCCTGCTCTCGAGCAGGTCGATATACTTCTGCACCAGGACGTAGGTCTTCCCGGTGCCCGCTCCAGCGGTGACGCACTTGCTCCTCGCGTGGTCGAGGGCGGCCTGCTTCTGCCGGTCAGTCAGTCCCATCGTCACACACCTCCCCGGTAGCGAGCAGCCGCAGGCTATTAAACCGGCAGATTGTCTTGAAGTCGCAGTAACCCGGACAGGGACCGGGATCCGACCGGGGCGCGAACCATCCGCTCCGTATCCCCTCAAGGCAGCGCGAGACATGCGCAAGGGATGTGTCGACCAGCGCCCGAACGTCCGCAACACCGCTTCGCGACGATACTGAGAACGGTTTGAACTGATCTTTCAGGTTCGCATCCCAGAAGACCGGCTTGTTCCGGATCTCCCCGCGCCGGAGGATGTAGTAACAGCCTGCGACCCCCTGCATCGCCGTCAGCGTCTCGACCGCCCGGAGGTAAAGCGGCAGCTGGAACGCCTTGCCCGCCTCGATATTCTTGAGTGAGGGGTGCGAGCTTCCGGTCTTGTAATCGGCGATCAGGAACCTACCGTCAGGGAGACGGTCGACCCGGTCGATCCGGCCCCGGATGCGGACGACCTCCCCGTCCGTCCCGCCGAGTGGGATCGCGATCGCGTCAGGTGTCGATGCCGGATCGCAGGTCCCCGCCGCCACCGGGAGGCCGAACGAGAGCTCGAAGGCATGCGGGACGAAGGTCGAGGATGCAGTCTCCACCTCGTGGGTGAGGAAGCGCTCAAGCAATCCCCGGCCGACATGTGGCGATCCGACAAGGTGTTCCTTCTCCACGAGCCATGCCGGGCTGTCGAAGAGGAGACGGTCGGTCTCGTCCCGGCCGATCGCGAGGATCTGCTGGAGCGCCGCGGGATAAGACGTCTCGGTGACCGCCCCGTTTCCGTCTGCCCGCCAACCGGCGTAGAACCGGAAAGCGATTTTGTGGAGGAGGCTCCCCCGTTCGAGGGCGGTCAGGTCGAGATCAACCGCCGGGAGCGGCTCAAGACCGAGCACCCGGGCGAGGTAGAATCGGAATGGGCAGTCTGCATACATTTCGAGCGCTGTTGGTGAGAAGACCGCCGTATCCCCGTACCGTTCGGCAAGCGCCGCGGTGATCGCCGGGTCCCCGGTGAGCAGGCCGTCATAGGGCGAGTCATACGCGCCTTTCCGGCACTCGTTCTCGATGATGAGCCGGCGCACGGCATCATGGATCGTGTGCCCCGGCGGCAGTTCCGCAACTCCTCTTGCAAACTCGCCACGGGCGAGAAGGGCGCCGGCCTTCCGGGCTGCCGCGATCCTCGATGACGGGAAATCGCTACCGCCCCAGGGCTCGGTGGAGATGGTTTCCCTGACCGCATCCACGAACCCGGAGCGTATCACCGGAGACCCACCGTCGGCCGAGGGGTAACTGAGGTAAACCCGTTTGTGGGCGGCAAGGAGCGCCGCGATGAAATAATAGCGTTCCTCCCGCAGGACGTCCGCCTTCGAACGGGTTCCGAGCCGTCGGGTTTCGAGGTCGGTGGTGAACGGGAGCCGGGTGGTCAGGCGCGGCATCACGCCCTCGACAAGGTTGGCAAGGAAGACGTAGGGGATGGAGAGGTTGGGGAGTTCCCGGACGCCGACCACCTGGACGGCATTCCGGTTCCGCTTCCTCGAAGACCGCGTCCCGGCGGCGAGAAGGCCGAGCAGGGTGGAGAACTCCACGAGTGACATCCGCTGTTCGGGCAGCAATCGGGTGAACCCCTCGAGAGTGTCGAGCAGACCGGCAAACGCCCCAAGGTCCCGGGCTTCCCGCTCCAGCACCCCGATATCCCCCTCCTCCGGCATCGCCGGGCAGTGCCGGCGAGCAAGGAGCGACCGGTACGCGGCGAGGTGCCCGGCGAGTGTCTTTTTTCCTTCAAGGCATGCAAGATCGGCGAAGAGGTGGCCTATCCCCTCTCGCACCGTCTCGATCGTGGCGATCTTTTGTGCGAGTCGCTGCCGGGCGTAATCCGGGGCATCCGGTGCCGCCCGTTCCTCTTCGAGTCTTGCGGCCAGCCCGGCGAGCCGACGGTCCCAGGTGTCCGCACCGGCGACGATCCGGGCTTCCCGGGAGAGGAGGTCGACCTCCGGGCCCACCAGGGCTAACCGGATGTACGGACTGCCCAGGAGAGCGACGACATCCTCACGCCGGTAACCGGAGACGGGAACGGCCAGCAGATCCAGCATTGCCCGGGTAAGCGGGGATCGGAGCAACGCCTGCCCGCTGGAGACTGCGTACG
>JAQVVW010000013.1 GCA_028698765.1 Methanoculleus sp.
CGTGCCTTCGGCGAGAGCGGTGAAGACGCCGTCCTCATCGATGGTGCCGACGGTCGGATCGTTGCTCGCCCAGGCGACCTCGATGCCGGCCATCGTGCGGCCGTTCTGGTCGAAGACGGTTGCCTCAAACGTTTCGGTCCCGTTGATCGCCAGGGTGGTTGTGGCCGGCGCGACCGTGATATTCGTTGCGACCGGCTCTTCGGAGCTGACGATGACGGCTGCGGTTCCGGTCACGTCGCCTATCGTGGCGATGACGTCCGTTGTGCCCTCGGCAACCGCGGTGAAGACACCGCCCTCATCGATGGTGCCGACGGTCTCGTTGCTGCTCGTCCAGGCGACCGCGACTTCCGGCAGTTCCTCGTCGAACTGGTCGTAGACCGTTGCGGAGAAGTTCACCGTCTCGTCGACCGCGAGGGTGGGCGCGAGCGGTGCGACGTCGATGCGCGATGCGACCGGTTCTTCGCCGCCGACCGTGACGGTTGCTTCTCCGGTTATGTTCTCCACCGTTGCGGTGACGTTCGTCGTGCCTTCGGCGAGAGCGGTGAAGGTGCCGGTACGGTCGATGGTCCCGACGGTCTCGTTGCTGCTCGTCCAGGTGACTTCAATGCCGGTCATGGGTTCGTCGTTCTGATCGAGGACGGTTGCCGTGAACGTTTGTGTCCCGTTGATCGCCAGGGTGGTCGTGTCCGGCGCGACCGTGATGGTCGTCGGAACCTGCTCGACGGGCTCTCCGGGCCCGTAGGCGAAGATGTAGAGGTTCGAGTTCGGGCTTGCGCCCCGCTGCCAGACGATGGTGTTCCCGCTGGTGGCAGGGTAGAGTTGCTCATCGTTGGGGTCTTCGGGCACATACACCAACAACTCCGTCTCATTGGAGAGGTCGTACATGTAGATGCTCCGCCGCCCACCGTCCCGCATGTCCTCCCACGCGATGATGCTCTCGCTGAGCGCCGGTGAGACCTGAGAAGACGCATTGAAGGTGATCTGCTGTTCTCCGCCGGACGGGTTTTTGAGATCGGTCATATAGATGTCAGTGTTTGAAAACCCGCCCCGGTAGTCCTCCCAGGCGATACGGCTCCCGTAGAGCGAGGGCCAGGATTGGGTCGCCGTGCTCGTGGATACCGGGCCTTTTATCTCGCCGTCGGCGATGTCGTAGTAATGAACCCTCTCGTCTCCCGCTTCTATCCAGGCGACGTAGTTCTCGGAGAGCGCGGGGCCGAACTCGGTGGTTGTGGAGCCGGGAATCGTCGTCTTCGCGTCACAGTCGATGACGTCCTTCACGCCTCCGGCTGCGATGTCGTAGAGGACGATGTTTGTCCTGTTGCTGCTGTCATCGTACCAGGCGATGAGGTTCCCGTAGACTCTGGGAAGCCACTGTTTGCCGGTTTCGTTGGTGAGCTGGGTTGTCTCGCCTGTCGAGCGCTTATAGAGGTAGATATCCCAGTTCCCGTGCCGGTTCTCCTGCCAGGCGATGTAGTCTCCCGAGATGGACGGTCTCTCCTGCGAGTTCGGATCGGTGGTTATCCTCTCGCCGGTATAGCCGCCAACTGACGACCGAAACTCTTCTACCGTCCCGAGGTAGATGTCCTTCTGGGTATTCCGGTCATCTTCCCAGACGATGATGTCGTCGTCGATATCGGGGTGATTCTGCGCTTTGTCGAAGGGGCGATAGAGGTGCTCCCCCGGCGCATTATCTACCGCCGCAACCGGCGATATCAACAGTCCGATGATGACGACTGCGTAAAGCAGCGCCAGATGTATGGTTTTTGTCATTCATTTCCCCCTTGTTTACTCTGCTCTCCGCTCGCGGGACCGTGGTGCATACCTACCGGTAGGCACAAACAGACCGGCTAAAGCAGGTGCTCCGGCGAGCTCCCGGCGGGCGTACTGTGAATCTCGATTCAAGACCCGGTCATAGGGTTGCCGGTGAGGGGGGATTGCGATATAAATATATATCTTTTACGGTGTTTTATTCTAATAATTTTATAATAAAATTTGGAATACCTCCTCCCTCCTCACCGGTGTAGGGATAGCCGGACGGGCCCTCTTCACCACCCCGGATGAGTGCCCTGGATCGAAGAGTCCCTGTGCGTATCGTCCCCGGCGGCATTTTTACGCGCCGGTTTCCTGTTGAAATGTCCTGCGGCCAGCCGGAATACGGGAGCCGCCTGCATGCTCCCGGAGAGAGGGATGAAACCCGTTCGCTGTTCCTGCAACCACATCGGGCGCGATTGCCGCAGGCGAAGGGTCTGGAAGGGTGAGAACGCACGGGTTGTAAACTCACGCTCTCGCGGGAACCGATCCCCGGAGGCGGTCGTTGGGCACCCATCCCGGATGAGCCGGGTTGGAAACGGATGACCGCGTGCTGAAAACGTCAAAAATGGGTGGGGTTAGTTCTTCCTTCTTCCCCAGAGGAGGAAGGCCAGCGGGGCGAGGAGGGGCGCGTAGATGAGCGGTGCCGCGGGTGTCGTCGTTGCCGGGACAGCGGTCGTCGGCTCCGTCGTCACCTCTTCGGTCACCCCGGGCGTCCCGGTAACGTCGGGCGTGACGTCTATCTCCTCGGCCGATGCCGTCAGGCTCGACGGCGACGCGGCGATGGCGAAGGTGGAGAACCCGGGGGTGGTCGCCCGGAAGCGGTACAACCCGTTCTCTTCGCCGACGACCTCGGTCTCCAGGATCTGCCAGCCTCCGTCGACGTAGCGCATGAGCCTGACGTCCTCCGGGGCCATGCCGTGCTCATCGAGCCACTTCGCCGGGATGGTGAAGGTCAACGTCGCGCCGCCGATCTGGTTCGGGTTCGCCCACGAGATGGCGATCTCGACGTATTCGTAGGTGCTGCTGCCGGGAGGTTCTGCCAGGTTGGGGCACCCCGTCTCCTTCACGGTCATCAGCAGTCTCGGGATGTTGCCGGACGCCGTGACGGCGATGCTGCCGACCGACGTGACGTCGATGCCCGAGAACGTGTGCGTCTCGCCGCTCTTTAGATCCTCGCAGATCCCTGCATAGTGGGTGCGGGGGCTCCAGCCACCGCCGTCACTTGCGGCGCGGTTGGGTGCAGGTGTGGTCGTGGGGTTGGGCGTTGGATCGGGTGTTGGATCGGGTGTTGGATCGGGTGTTGGATCGGGCGTGGGCGCCGCCGTGATGGTGACCGACGCCGTCCTTTCAACGCTGCCGGCCCGGGCCGTCACGTCCGTGGAGCCCTGTGAGAATGCTGTGAAGAGGCCTGAGCGGTCAATCGTGCCGACATCGTCGTCGGAGCACGACCAGGCTACCCTGACCCAGTCCATCTCGTTGTCGCGCTGGTCGAACACCGTGGCCGTGAACTCCCGGTTTCCTCCGGCCGTGAGCGTGGTTTCAGGCGGTTCGACCTCGATGCAATCCGGAACCGGGATCGAGGGTTCGACGGTCACACAGGCGGAGCCGGAGACTCCGTCAGCCGATGCGGTGAGGGTCACTTCCCCTTCCGCAAGAGCAGTAAAGGCGCCGCTGCAGAGATCGATCTCGCCGACGCACGGGTCGCTGCTCTTCCAATCCACATCGACGTCCATGGGGAGACCGTACTGGTCGAACCCTCTCGCGGTGAGCGTCAGGCAGTTCCCGGCCGGGATGCAGAAGTCGGACGGGCTGACCTCGATCCGCGCAAGCTCAGACGCCGTCGACCGGACGGTCACCGTCGCGGTACCGGTTACGGTCTCGTTCTCTCCGGCAACCGTTGCGGTGACGGACGTGCTGCCTTCGCCGCACGCGGTGAAAAGGCCGTCATCGGTGATCGTGCCGACCCCCGGGTCGACGCACGACCAGGTCACGATAGAGCCTGCGTTGTCCTGCAGGTCATACACGTCCGCGTTGAACTGCCACTCGTCCCCGCAGTCCAGGATGATCGCCGACGGGGAGACCACGACACCCGTGGACTCATCAGTGACCTCTACGTCCGCCGCCCCGGTGACGCCGCCGGACGTTGCGGTGACGGTCGCCGGGCCCGCGGCGAGAGCCGCGAAGAATCCGGTGTCGTCGACTTCGCCGACGGTCTCATCGCAGCATTCCCACGCGATCTCGACGTCGGGCATCTCGCAGCCGTCCTGGTCGAACGCGGTCGCGGTGAACGCCGCGGTGTCGCCAGCGGCGAGCGTGATCGCGGCCGGGGTGACGACGATGCGGGAGAGGACGGGGTCGCCGCAGTTCACGGTGACGGTTGCAGTCCCCTCGGCGCCGTCTCCGCATGCGGTGATGGTCGCGGTGCCGCCGTCGAGAGCGGTGAAGACGCCGCACTCATCAATGGTGCCGATGCACGTGTCGCTGCACTCCCAGGTGATCTCGGCGTCCTCGACGATGTTGCCGAACCGGTCGAACGCGACGGCGCTGAACTCCAGTTCGTCGCCGGTCTCGAGCGTTGCCGCCGACGGAACGACCTCGATCTTCGCGAGCAGAGGCCATTCGTTGACGGTGACGGTGACGGTAGTTTCTCCGGATGCATCGCCTGCCGACGCGGTGACTGTCGCGGTGCCCGCGGTGAGAGCGGTGAAGAGGCCGCTGGACTCGTCGATGGTCCCGACAGCTGTGTCACTGCACGACCAGTTGACCGCAATGCCGGGCATCGGGTTGCCGAACTGGTCGTGGACGGCTGCTTCGAACGTCACCGTGCCGTCGACCTCAAGTGTGGGCGTAGGCGGTGCGACCTCGATGCTCATTGCGACCGGTTCTTCGGCACTGACGGTGACGGTTGCGGTTCCGGAGACGCTTCCTGCTGTTGCGACGACGTCTGCTGTCCCTTCAGCCTTCGCGGTGAAGAGACCGGTGGAATTATCGATGGTCCCGACAGTTTCGTTGTCGCACGACCAGCTGAATGCAACGCCGATCATCTCATCTTCGAACTGGTCGAAGGCGGTTGCGGTGAACTGCTGTGTGCCATCGATCTCCAGGGTGGGCGTTTCCGGCGTGACCTCGATGCGATCGAGCACCGGCTCTCCGGGCTCTTCCGCGTTGACGGTGACGGTTGCGGTCCCGGAGACGTTGCCCGCCGTCGCGGTGACGGTCGCGGTGCCCGCGGCCTTCGCGGTGAAGCGGCCGGTGTCGTCGATGGTGCCGACAGTTGCGTCGTCGCTTGTCCAGGTGAATGTAACGCCGGCCAGTTTGAGCCCGAACTGGTCGCGGGCGAGTGCAGAGAACGGTTCGGTCTCGCCGACGTTCAGGGTGGCCGTGGGCGGTGTGACATCGATGTTTGTTACGACCCGCTCAACCGCTGCGTCGGGCTGGTAGACGAAGATGTAGAGGTTCGAGTTGGGGCCACGGCCTCTCTGCCAGACGATCGTGTTGCCGCTGACGGCGGGGTAGAGGTGTGCATCCTCGCGATCTTCGGCTTCAACCAGGCACATCTCTTCGCCCTGAAAGTCTCCCACGGCGAAGAGGTCGCACATGAAGATGCTCCGTTCCGGAATCTGCTTGTCCTCCCAGACGATGATGCCCCCGTCGATCGCCGGTGAGACCTGATCGAAATCGTTTCTGGTGATATGCATCCTCCCTTCGGCGGGATCGTGGATATCGGCGATATATATATCGGGATCCATCCTGTACAGGGTATCTTCCCAGGCGATGAGGCTCCCGGATAGCGAGGGCCAGGACTGAGAGATCGAGGGCAATGGGTCACCTTCCAGTGTCGGGGCTATCGGCCCCACTATTCTGCCGGCTGCGATGTCGTAGTAGTAGACCCTGTCGTAGGTATGGACCGTCACGTCTCCCGATTCTACCCAGGCGACGTACTGCTCCGAGAGTGCGGGTTTGAACTCGGTCGACCCGCCGGGAATCGTTGTCTTTGCGTTGACGTCGATGACGTCCTTCACGGCCCCGGCGGCGATGTCGTAGAGGACGATGTTGGTCCTGCCGCTGCTATCGTCATACCAGGCGATGTAGTTCCCGCGGACGATGGGCAGCCACTGGTTGCCCGGATCGGTGGTGAGTTGTGTCGCCGTGTTCGTCGAGCGCCGGTAGAGGTAGATATCCCAGTTCCCGTGCCGGTTGTCCTGCCAGGCGATGTAGTCTCCCGATATGGACGGTTTCTCCTGCGAGGCGGGGTCGTCTGTTATCCTTGTCCCGACGTAAGTGTACGGCGGGGTGCTCCGGAAGTCGTCTACGGTCGCGAGAAATATGTCCTTGACTCCTTTTTTCTGTTCATCATACCGGTCGTCTTCCCAGACGATCATGTCGCCGTCGATATCGGGGCGCTCCTGCGCTCCATTGAAGGGACGATAGATCGGTTCCCCGGGCGCATTTATTACCGCCATAACCGGCGACGTCAGCAGCCCGACGATGACGACTGCACATAACAGTGTCAGATACGTGAGTTTTTTCATTTTTTCCCCCTTGACAATCGCTCCCTGTCCGCGGGACGGCGGCGGATACCTGCCGGTAGCACAAACAGGCTGGCTAAAGCAGGTGCTCGCCGGGGCGTCCGGCAGACGGAGAGCGAATTCCGATTTAAGACCCGGTCATATGGTAGCCGGTGAGTGGGTGGATAGCGATATAAATATATATCTTTTACGGTGATTTATTCTTAATATTTTATAATAAAAACAGGGATCTCTTATGCGCCCGTAAGGGCAGAGGGGGATCCGGACGGGGCTTCTTCAAACTGCTTCCTGTCGGCGGGGGAGGAGGCTGGTGACTGCGTATCTTCTCCCCCGGACGATTCCTGCCGCGAATTTTCCGTTAAATCTCTTGCAGAAGGACCGGGTGCCCGGCCGGGCGGCGCATCGTTCCGGAGGCGACATGAGTCGTGGGTTTGCCGGAAATGAGTCGTGAATCTTGTTTGATGGGATGGTTTGAGGGGGTTGATCGGTCTTTTTGGGTGAGGCGGCGTATGGGCTCCGGTCTCGCCGTCCACCCGGATATGGGTTCAAGGCGTGCAAAGACAGGCCCTCGAAACTATTATCGCATGACCGCCGTCTGTTGCAGGGGGTACATGAGGACCGAGGACCTGCTCACGATGACCGCCGACGACTGCCTTGCTCACCTCGGGTCGTCTCCCTCCGGCCTCTCGACCGCCGAGGCGGCCCTGAGGCAGAGACGGTACGGGATGAACGAGATCGCAGAGGCGCGCCGGTATCGCGGCCTGATCGCCTTCCTCGGCCACCTGAAAAACCCGCTCGTGATCATCCTCGTCATCGCCGCGATCATATCCGCCTTCGTCGGCGAGATCGTTCAGGCTGGGATCATCCTCGTCATCGTCGTTCTCAGTGTTACCCTGGACTTTTTCCAGGAGTACCGCGCCGAAGCGGCGGTCGATCTCTTAAAACAGAAGATCAGCAGGATGGCGACGGCGGTTCGTGATGGAGAACGCCGGGAGATCAGGATGGCCGAGCTGGTTCCCGGGGACGTCATCGACCTCACTGCCGGGGACATCGTGCCCGCAGACGCCCGCGTCCTTGCCGCCCGCGACTTCTTCATCAACCAGTCGGCCCTGACCGGCGAACCGTTCCCGGTGGAGAAGACCGCAGACCCCCTTCCTGCGGCAGATGCGGACCGGACCGTGTGGAATAACTACCTCTTCCTCGGGACATCGGTGGTGAGCGGCCACGCGACCGCCGTGGTCGCCATGACGGGGAAGAATACCGAATACGGGCATATCGCAGAGGCGCTTGCCGCACGTCCTCCGGAGACCGAGTTCGAGAGGGGGCTTCGGCACTTCGGCTACCTGATCATGCGCACCACCTTCCTCCTGGTGCTGGTCGTATTCCTGGTCAACGCTGTCTTCAAACACGGCGTCCTTGAATCCCTCCTCTTCGCCGTGGCCCTCGCCGTCGGGCTGACGCCCGAACTCCTCCCCATGATCCTCTCCCTCAACCTTGCAAAAGGTGCCATTGCCATGTCCGAGAAGGGCGTTCTCGTGAAGCACCCTGAGGCGATCCAGAACTTCGGGAGCATGGACGTCCTCTGCACCGACAAGACCGGTACGCTGACGGAGAACGCCATATCTCTTGTCCTCCACACCGATCCGGAGGGGCACGACGACGAGACGGTGCTGCTCTTCTCGTACCTCAACAGCCTCAACCAGACTGGATTGAAGAGCCCGCTTGATGAGGCAATCCTCGCGTACCGCGACATCCCGGTCGAGGGCTACAGGAAGGTCGACGAGATTCCCTTCGACTTTGTCAGGAAGCGGGCCTCTGTCACTGTCGAGAAGGACGGTAAGCGGTTCCTGATCACAAAGGGTGCTCCGGAGCAGGTCTTTGCTATCTGTTCTTCGACCAGAGACCGGGCAGGGGTCCGGCCGTTCACCGGCGAACTGCGGGAGGAGGTGGAACACCGCTACGAGGCGCTGAGCGCCGACGGTTTCCGGGTTCTTGCGGTCGCCTGCCGGCCAACCGGAGATGCAAAGGCGGTCTATACTCCGGATGATGAGAAAGAGATGGTCTTGCTTGGCTTTGTGGCCTTCATCGACCCTCCGAAAGAGAAGGCGCGAGAGTCGCTCCAGCGGCTTGTCAGCGACGGGGTTGACCTGAAGATCGTCACCGGGGATAACGAGCAGGTCACAAGGAAGATCTGCCGCGACCTGGACTTCCCGGTGCGCCGGTCCCTGACCGGTGCCGAGATCACCCACATGACCGATGAGGCGCTTGCGCGGGTGGTCGACGAGACCACGATCTTTGCCCGGGTGACGCCCATCCAGAAGGACCAGATCATCCGGGCGCTGATGAGAAACAATCACATCGTCGGTTTCCTGGGAGACGGGATCAACGATGCTCCGGCCCTGCGGACCGCAGACGTCGGTATATCAGTCGATACGGCGGTGGATATTGCAAAGGAGTCCGCCGACATCGTTCTGCTTGAGAAGGATCTTCAGGTGCTCGGGGACGGCGTCATGGAGGGGCGCAGGACGTTCGGGAACACGATGAAGTATCTCATGATGGGGACGAGTTCGAACTTCGGCAATATGTTCAGCGTCGCAGGAGCGTCGCTGTTCCTGCCTTTCCTGCCGATGCTCCCGATCCAGATCCTCCTCAACAACCTCCTCTACGACCTCTCCGAGTCGACGATCCCGACCGACCGCGTCGACGACGAGTACATATCCCGCCCGAGGCGCTGGGACATCCATTTCATCAGGGACTTCATCCTCGTCTTCGGCCCCATCAGTTCGCTCTTCGACTTCCTCACCTTCGGGATCCTCCTGCTGGTCTTCCATGCAACGGCCCCTCTCTTCCAGACCGCGTGGTTCATCGAGTCGATTGTCACCCAGACCCTGATCATCTTCATCATCAGGACACGGTTGAGCCCGTTCTACCGGAGCAGACCGAGCTGGCAGCTGGCCCTCAGCACCGTCGCGGTCGTCGTCGCCGCCCTCGTGGTGCCCTTCCTCCCCCTGGGGGCAGCCTTCGGCTTTGTTCCGCTGCCTCCGCACTTCTACCTGGTCCTCGCCGGGCTGGTGGTGGGTTACCTTACGGTGGTCGAGGTGGTGAAGGCCAGGTTCTTTGCCGGGCGCTTCTGAGTGTGCCCGGCAGATGCAGGATACTGCAGGCGCCGCCCGGAGATTTGCATCGACCGGTGTTATCTCGATCGTGGTTGTCCCGTTGGGCATACCGGGTAGTATGCCGCCGCGAGGCATGAGTTGCCGGCGACCCGGCCCCCTGTCCCTTCAACGGTATTTCTCGCCGTTATATCTGCATTGGAATGATTCGAGAGTCCCGGCGCAATGTCGGCAGCCTTTTAATGGAGCACCCGAGATAATCTCTTTCATGGCAGGCGCGGATATCGAGGGCGGGGTCTCGGAGGTGATGAGTACGATCCTGATGGTGGCGGTCGTGGTCATCCTTGCAGCAATCGTGGCATCGCTGGTCTTCGGGATAGGTATGCCGGAGGATCCGAAGACCGTCGTGGTGACGGCGACACGGTCGGGGGATACGATCACGTTCACGAACCACGGCGGGATGAACATGGACCGGGTAGCGGAGATCCGGTGCTGGATCGGCGGTGTTGACCCGGCGAACGCTAACTTCACGCTCAACCGGACGGGGGATTCGAGGACGCATTCCGCTCCGGGGCAGACGCGGGTCGTGGTCGTGGGGCGGTTTGCAGATAACGAGTCGTGGATCCTGCTCGATAAGACGCTCTGATGCGCCGGGCGGTCTGCCTCTACACGCGGAGCCGCCGGTCTCGTATTCCGGTGGAGGGGCCTCGATTGTCCGGGTCCCGGCACGGGTTCGAGGACATGAGCATCAGCGATATCTCACAGGTTATCATAGGCATTCTTTCGATGATCGAGATCGACCGCCATGATAACAAGTTGCTGGTGCTCAAACACCAGGATCACCCGGTACGTTCCTACCCGCAGGGAGAATAGCGGTGAGTTCGTCAGGCGCTTCATCTGCAGGTGAGGGTATTCTTCTTCAGCCAGCAGTTCAAGCGCCCTGACGACCCGGGCGGCAGTCTCCTTTGGGAGGCGCTTTAATTTACGCTGGGCTCTTTTCGAGTAAATGAGCGAGTATCTCACTCGATCCCCAGATCCCGCTTCAACTCTTCGTGCGTCACAAACTCGCCCCGCCGGATCTCATCGAGCGACGCCTGGATGTCGGCGATCGTCTCAGGGCTCAGGGGCTCGGGGTCCTCGCTCTGCTCCAGCAGCCGGCGCACTATGGATCGATACGGTTCTCTGGGGTACCGGCGCAGGCGGTTCAACCGGTCCCGGTCGGATCTGGTGATCTCGATCGTGGTTGTCTCCTCGGGCATAATGAGTTATGAGTCGTCATAAGTTATAAAAGCGTGGCTATGGGGGGGTGGGGGTCACGCTCCTCAGGTCCTGTTTCAGCGCCTCGTGCGTCACAGCCCCGCCGGATATCGTTGAGCGATGCCTGGATGCTGGTGAGTGCCCCCGGACTCCGGAGTTCGGGGTCGCCGCTCTGGTCCAGCAGTCGGCGAACGATAGCCGGTAGGGCTCATTCGGGTAACGACGGAGTTCATCCAGACGGTTCCGGTCGTATTTGAGGATCTCGATCGTGGCCATCCCGTCGGGCCTACCGGAGTGCCGGCCAGGAGATCGTGAAGATGAATGCTGCTGCGATTGCGGCTATGATGAAGAACACACCGACACCGATGGACCAGAGGAACACGAACAGGATCATGGGAGGGCGTTTGTTCTCTTATAAGGGATCTCTCCTGTGTTTGATCGGAGAGCGGTGCCGCTATGGGGGCTGGAGGGTGCTGTTCCGGCGGAACGTGAAAAATATCGCAAGTGCGGGCGGGGCGCCTGATGACTGTATGGAGCGTGTCGGTGGTGCCGAGCCCTTCACCGCACCCTGTAGACGTGCCGGCGATGATCAATTGCTATCAAGTAAACCGCTCTTTCTCCTTCGTCGGGAAGGAATATCAGTCGGTAACGCTTTGCAATCCGGGTTGCTTTCTTCCCGTGCAATGCGCCCGAAAGCCACCCGCCCGTATTGAGAGGGTCCTGTTTCAGGCGTTGAAGTTTTTTTCCGAGTTCGATTATTACTTCTTTGTTGTCTTTGACCTTTGAGAGGCTCTCGACAAATGTATCTGTCCTCCGGATCGTCCATTCCATCAGGACAACTCGCTGAGCAGGTCGTCTATCGAAGATATCTCCCGGAATCGTCCGGCTGCGATGTCTTCTTCGCTCTTTTGTATCTGCGCCATCGTTTCGGGGTTGCTGAGAATCTCAACGGTATCAAGAAGGGCGTCAAGATCTTCCCGCCGGACCATGGTCTCCTGTATCTTTTTGATTTCAAGATAGAGTTCGTCGATGGTGACAGCCGGAGTCATGAGTAGTAGTAACCATCTGTTCAAATAAAAGTATTCTGGAGGTGGTGAATGCCCTTCTCGTGGCGGCGGGCGTGGTCGCCGTTGCGAGGACGACGGCGTAGAGCGCCGCGGCCCCGGCGAGGAAGAGGTAGGTGAGGGTCGTGATGAACGTGACCTGCCTGCCGTGGTTTTGGCCGGCGATGACCTGGAGGACGACGAAGGTGAGCGGGAGATCGATGACCGCGAGCCAGGGGAGTGTTCTCAGCGCCTCCTTCACCCCGTCGGCGTCGAGATCGGCGTGCTTCTGGGAACGAACGTGGGCTCGAAGACGTCAGGATCGCTAAAATGGGTCTTGTCGCGGTGAAGAGGGAGCGTATCATGGATGAGTCTGGGGAAGAAGGGATTGATAAAGGCAGGCCGTGCGCGGGCTGAACGTGAAGGGGTGCGAAGGCAGAAACTGTGGGATCCCGGCAGAACGTTGGGACAGGAAGTTACTCTGCCTCCAGGACCTCGATGATCCCATCGATAACCGACGTGACGGTCTGGTCATTGAGATGGCCGGCGCGATAAAGAATCAGGTCGACACTGGCCGAAAAAAGCCGGTTTGGCCGGATATTGCTCGGTTTGTGGAGTGTTCCCTCTGTAAAGTCAAGTTCGGTAATACCAACGGCGTAGCGATCCCGGATCTGCCGGCTCGTGATCTGACAGAGGATGACATCGTCCCCGCCGGGTGCCGCAACGACAAGGGCCGGTCGCCGCTTCACCGTCGACAGATCCGAGAAGGGAAACGGCACAACAACAACATCGCCCTTTACAAATCGCTCCACGCCTCTTCCTCCTCGGGCCGGAGCCAGTCCTTCCGGAGCACAGGCTCGCTCGCGAGGGCGGTGTCCGGGGCGGCCTTTCGGCGCCGGAACTTGAGGAACCGGATGAAATCAAGCACCTCACCGTATGTCCGGGGCGGGAGGTCGTTCAGTTCATTGATGATCTCCTCTTTCACCTGGGTCATGGTCGTCTCACCTCTGGGTATATCGATCTTCTGGTGCTTCAATCTACATATCTCTG
>JAQVVW010000269.1 GCA_028698765.1 Methanoculleus sp.
AAGACGGTGACCGTGTTTTGCTGATGGAATCCTGCAGCCACCATAGTACGTGTGAAGATAGCGGTCGTAGTCGCCGCGTCGCTGCTGGTGGACCGGCTCTTCGGCGACCCGCAGTCACGGTATCATCCGGTGGCGCTCCTCGGCCGGTTCATCGGGTGGTGGGGCGTCCCGGCACGGTATCCGGCCGGTCTTCAGCGGGTGATCGGGGTCGCCGGAGCGGTCCTGACCATCGCGCTCTTCGCCGCACCCTTCGCGCTCGTAGAACTCGCCGCCCCGTGGTACCTCTACCTCCTCCTCGCGCCCTTCCTCCTCAAGGCCTGTCTCGCCTGGCGGGCGCTCGAGGAGCATGCCGCTGCGGTGGTGTGGGCGCTCGACGACGGCGGGATCGATGCGGGCCGGTCGGCGGCCGGGACGATGGTGAGCCGGGATACGGCGCACCTTGATTCCGAGCACGTCCTCTCGGCGGCCTACGAGTCGATGACCGAGAACCTGGTCGACAGCATCATCTCCCCGCTCTTCTACTTCGGGCTCTTCGGTCTTACCGGGGCCGCGGCCTTCCGGGCGATCAACACCCTGGACGCGATGCTCGGCTACCGCGACGAACGCGCCCGGATCGGGTGGTTTGCAGCCCGCGCCGACGACGTCGCAAACTTCATCCCGGCGCGGCTGACCGGCCTCATCCTCCTCGCCTACTTTGCGGCGAAGGGCCGGTTCGCCCCGGCATATGCGGCGCTCCGGCGCGATGCAAAGAGACGCCCCGGATTCAACGGCGGGATACCGATGGCCGTCATCGCCGGCGGCGTCGGTATCCGGCTCGAGAAACCCGGCGTCTACACGATCGGGGATGCGGAACGGACGCTCGCGGAAGGGGGCGCCGGGATCGTCCGGGCGGTCCGGGCGGCGACGGTCATCTTTGTGATCCTGGAGATCGCCGCACTATTTTTATTGGTCTCCATGAGCTATACATAGAAGTAATGAAACTCGAGGAACTGAGATTTGGCACCGAGCTGATCAAGCGCGGCTTTGCGTCGATGCAGAAGGGGGGCGTCATCATGGACGTCGTCAACGCAGAGCAGGCCGAGCTCGCCGAAGAGGCCGGTGCTGTCGCCGTCATGGCGCTTGAGAGAGTCCCTGCCGATATCAGAGCGGCCGGAGGCGTGGCCCGCATGGCCGATCCGCAAAAGATCGTCGAGATCATCGATGCGGTCTCGATCCCGGTGATGGGGAAGGCCCGGATCGGTCACTTCGTCGAGGCACAGATCCTGGAAGCGCTCGGCGTGGATATGGTCGACGAGAGCGAGGTGCTGACCCCGGCCGACGAGCAGTTCCATATCGATAAGACCGGGTTTGGTGTCCCGTTCGTCTGCGGCGCCCGGAACCTCGGGGAAGCCCTGCGCCGTATCGACGAGGGGGCGGCGATGATCCGGACGAAGGGCGAGGCCGGGACCGGCAACGTCGTGGAGGCGGTCCGCCACATGCGGGCGATCATGGGCGGGATCCGGGCGCTGAAAGGCCTCTCCAGCCAGGAGCTCGTCGACTGCGCCCGCGATATCGAGGCGCCCGTGGAGCTCGTCATCGAGTGCGCAAAGCGCGGCCGCCTCCCCGTGGTGAACTTCTCCGCGGGCGGGATCGCGACGCCCGCCGACGCGGCGCTGATGATGCAGCTCGGCGCCGACGGGGTCTTTGTCGGGTCGGGCATCTTCAAGTCCGCGAACCCCGAGGCGACCGCCCGGGCGATCGTGGAGGCCGTCAACCACTACGACGACGCAAAGGTCATCGCAGAGGTGAGCAAGGGTCTCGGTGAGGCGATGAAGGGGTTGGACGTCCATCTCCTCCGGGAAGACGAGGTGTTGCAGACCCGTGGGCGTTAAGGTCGGCGTTCTCGCGCTCCAGGGCGACGTCGCCGAGCATATCGCGGCGTTCCGTGAGGCACTGACAGACCGGCCGGGCTCGTCGGTCGTCCCGGTCCGGCGCGTGGCGGACCTCGCGGACCTCGACGCGCTCGCGATGCCGGGCGGCGAGTCCACCACGATCTCCCGGCTGATCGGAAAGAACGGGCTCTACGAGCCGCTTGCGGAGTTCGAGGGCGGCATATTTGCCACCTGTGCCGGGATGGTCCTTCTCGCGGACAGGGTAGACGACCCCCGGGTCCGGACCCTCGGGCTCATCCCGATGCACGTCACGCGAAACGCCTTCGGGCGGCAGATCGACTCCCGCGAGGCCTGCCTGGAGATCGCGGGCCTCGCAGAACCCTTCCGGGCGGTCTTCATCCGGGCCCCGGCGGCGACGGAGGTCGGCCCCGGTGTCGAGGTGCTCGCCCGCATACCGGAAGGGATTGTTGCCGTCCGGCACGGCCGGAAAATGGCGTTCGCCTTCCACCCGGAGCTCGGCGGGGATCTCCGCCTGCACCGGATGTTTCTTGAGGGGCTCGGGGTGTAGGGTCCCGGGGTTCACCCTTCTTTTCGGCTCCCGGCGTCGCCTATCACCTGTCTTGTCCAGGCAGTGCCATCGGCGGTCAGCCGGTAGACGATCCAGTTTCCCTGCGCCTCGCCAGCGATCAGTCCCGTCTTCTTCAGGACGGAGAGATGGTAGGAGAGCTTCGAGTCCGCTATCCCGAGCACCGCCTTGATGACGCAGACACAGAGCGGCTGCACGGCAAGCATGGCGAGGATCTTGAGGCGGAGGGGGTCGGCGAGTGCGCGAAAAAGAGCACTCTCTCTTTTCAGGAGATCGTCTCCCGGCAACTGCCCCATCAGCCCTGTGATGCCCCCGCACCGGCAGAGCGACTCCTCGACGTCAGGAGGGAGGGGCAGGGATGCATCCTGGTATTTTTTGTCTTCTGCCATCGGGACATCACACTCGGTATTTCAAAAAAATCTGAAATTAAAACATCTATAACCTTTCGCTGCTCTCACACGGCGTACGAACTAACCGTTCAACAGCAGAGGAGAAAAAAGCATGGGCACTATAAGCATCGGTTCCATCGGCGGCAGCAAGGTCGTACGGAGCATCCTGACCGTGGGGGAGAGGGCCGGAGCAATGCCGGAGCGGGTCATCATCAGCGATGCGCACCCGTTGGCGCTCGCCGGGGTCAAGCGAAGGCTACGAACGCATCGGATCTTCTCTTCCGACGATCGGCTGTCATCGGCCGGAGGACCTCCCGGGTT
>JAQVVW010000270.1 GCA_028698765.1 Methanoculleus sp.
CGTGAGGAGCCCCCCGCGCCTGCCGGTACCGCGCTGTCCCGGATCGGGAAACCGTTTTCAGTCGAAACTGCTCCATTTGTATCGAAATGGTCGCTTGATTTCACCAAAAGAGGGCCGTAGATTGAGCGATTATGGCAACGCTTTTATATCATCTGATCTCACACTAAATCGTGGGTGAGACACCTATGGATTATGGAAACATGCTGAGCGATTCGTTCAGCTATGCAAAAGACGCAGTCTGGGGCAAGTGGGTCCAGTGGATCCTGCTTGCCATCAGCACGATCATATTCCCGCTGATCATGGGGTATATGGTCCGGATCTACAGCGGTGTGAAGCCGGCTCCCGAGCCGGGGAACTGGGTGGGCATGTTCATCGACGGCCTGAAACTCCTCATCATCGGCATCATCTACGCCATCCCGCTCTTCATCGTCATGGCCATCTTCATCATACCTGCCGGCATGATGAACGATCCCCTGGCCGCCCTCGGGACGATTGGTATCGGCCTCCTGATCATGCTCGTCGTCGGGTTCCTCATATCGCTGATCTCGGCGATCGGTGTCATCCGGTTCGCGCAGAAGGACAGCATGGGCCAGGCGTTCGCCTTCGGCGCTATCCTCGAGCACATCGGAAAGATCGGCTGGGGAAGCTACATCATCGCCATCATTGTCCTCGTGATTGCCGGGTTTGTCTTCGGTTTCATCGCTAGCATACTGGGCATGATCCCGGTCCTCGGCTGGCTGCTCATGCTCTTCCTGTACCCCGTCTGGTACATCTTTGCGGCCCGGTACATGACGCTGATCTATGAGAGCGCTCAGGCACCGGCCTGAACCCTTACTCTCTTTCTTTTAACGCCGCCGGAGACGTCCCCGGTGCCGGGGGCACGGTCGTTGCCGAAACCCCGATTTATATGCGCTGCGCCGCTCCCCTCGTCGTCAAACGGATCTCAGACGGAATTAGGCGGTTCATCAGGACCTAATTAACCCTTTTCGAGAAAGGGATAGTGTAAAGTCTTGATTTAGACCAATACACTTATATAATAAATTCTCAAATTTAGAAATGGTGGTACATCTATGGACTACGGTAGAGTGATCTCTAACTCGTTTGAGTATACCAAAGAGGCCCTGTTCGGCAAGTGGATGCAATGGGTCATCCTGGCCGTCCTGGCACTTGTACAGACATTCACGGCCTCTCTGATCCCGCTGCTCTCCGGCTACGTCGTGCGGGTGCTCGCCGGCAAGACGCCGGCCCCCGAGATCGATGGGTGGGGCCAGCTCTTCGTCGACGGGTGGAAGATGAACATCATCATGCTGGTCTACATGATCCCGGCAATCCTGGTCTTCCTCGTCCTCGGCGGCATCAGCGCCCTTGGAGCGATGACAACGAGCGACCCGGCTGCGGCCGGCGCCGCAATCCTCGGTGCACTGGCAGGAGCTTTCCTCGCCTTCCTCGTCGCGATCGTCATGGCGTTCATCGCCCTGTTCGCCATCCTGCGGTTCGCTCACACCGACAGCGTCGGTGAGGCGTTCAACTTCAGCGCCATCTTTGCGCAGATCGGTGGGCTCGGGTGGGGAACCTGGATCATCGCGGTCATCGTCCTCCTCGTCGTTGCGGTCGTCTACGGCTTCGTGGTCGGCATCCTCAGTGCGATACCCCTCCTCGGGTGGCTCATCGCCATCTTCCTCAACGCGGCGTTTGCCCTCTTCTACGCCCGTTACCTCGCACAGGTCTACGAGGAAGCCCCGGCCTCCGCGTAATCCCCCTGACCAACCCTTCCTTTTTCTCCGGTTTCGCACCCCATCCGCGGTATCCCCATCGACAGAATCCGCGGAGCGCACCGGGTTCTCCCCGAACAAAAGCAGCGTGTTTATCCCTATCCCGGGTAATCCCTATCTGAATATCCGGTGATACACATGGGTCTCGTTCAGTTAATCAGCGAGTCCTTCGGTTACGCGAAGGACGCCATCTGGGGCAAGTGGATCCGCTGGCTCCTCCTGATCGTCAGCACGATCATATTCCCGTTCATGTACGGCTACACGGTGCGGGTGATGAGCGGCACGAAGCCCGCCCCGGAACTCGAAGGCTGGATCGGGCTTTTCATCGACGGCATCAAACTGATCGTCATCACGATCGTCTACTCGATCCCGCTCATGATCCTCACGGTCCTTCCCTTCGCGCTGTACTTCATCCCGGTCTCGGCAACAACGACCCCGGGAACTGGTTCCGCATCGGGTCTCAGCCCCGAGATGGGCATCTTCATAGCCCTTGCAATCTTCGTCATCTTCATTCTCGCCGCCATCATCATCGGGATCCTCTCGACGTTTGCGGCGGTCAGGTTCTCCCGGACGGGGAAGATGCGCGAGGCCTTCAGGGTCGGCACCCTCATCCGCCACATCGGCAGGGTCGGGTGGATCCGCTGCTTTTTCGCCCTCCTCGTCATGGGCATCGTGATAACGATCGCACAGTTCGTCCTTGCCCTGATCCCGCTCATCGGGCCGGTCCTCCTCTTCCTGCTCATGCCGGCGTTCATCATCTTCTCCGCCCGCTACGTCACTCTCCTCTACGAGAGCGCCCCGGCGGCGTAACACCCCTCCCCTTTTTTCTCTGCACCAGGTTCCCCGAATGCCCAACGTTTAAGTATCCTTGCCGCCAATTCCTTGACGGTGAATTGCACTATGTGTGATTGTTTTATTTGTTGAATCGATCCGCTTTTTTGACACTACCTTACGGGACGGGGAACAGACACCGGGTGTCTCTCTCACGCCGGCACAGAAACTTGAGATTGCAACGCATCTTTCCGACGTCGGCGTCCACGTGATAGAAGCAGGCTCAGCCGCCGCATCTGTTGGAGAACGCGAGTCGATCCGGGCCATCGCCGACGCCGGGCTTGCCGCCGAGTGCTGCACCTACGTCCGGGCTCTTGCCGGGGACATCGACCTCGCCGCCGACGCCGGTGCCGACTCCGTCCACCTCGTCGTCCCGGTGAGCGATCTCCACATCAGCAAGAAGCTCCGTAAGACCCGCGAGCAGGTCTGCGAGATGGCCTGGAGCGCCGTCGAGTACGCGAAGGAGCGCGGTCTGATTGTGGAGTTATCCGGCGAAGACGCGTCCCGCGCCGACCAGGCGTTTCTTGCGGAGGTCTTCCGGGAAGGGGTCGAGCGGGGAG
>JAQVVW010000271.1 GCA_028698765.1 Methanoculleus sp.
CACTGCAGAACCTGGAACGCTATGAAGAGGCGCTCGACTGCTACGAGCGGGCGTTCCGGATCAACCCCGATTACCCCGGCATCTGGTATCAGAAGGCCACGACGCTGAAGAAACTGAAGTGCTACGACCTCTCGCTCGCCTGCTACGACCGCGCGCTCCGGGTGAACGCCGTCGATGCAGAGATCTGGTACCAGAAGGGCCTGCTCTACTTCGCGCTGAAGCGCTACGGGGAGGCGATAGAGTGCCTGGGCCAGGCGCTCAAACTCCGGCCCGGCCATGCCGACGCGGATTACTACCGGGGCGAGTGCCATTACGCACTCGGGGACTGCGAGGCAGCGATCGAATGCTACCGCTCCGTGGTCCGGGCACACCCCGAGAACGCCATCGCCTGGAACAACTACGGCAACGCGCTCTACCAGCTCGAACATTACGAGGAGGCGCTCGTCTGCTACGAGCGGGCGCTCGAGATCGACCCGGAGAACCAGCGGGTCTGGAACAACAAAGCGAGCGTCCTCTCCGTTCTGTCGCACTACGACAAGGCGCTCGTCTGCTACGACCGGGAACTCCGGATGCACCCGGAGAACGCGGACGCCTGGTACAATAAAGGGCTCGCGCTCTTCGTCCTCGGGCGGTACGGCGAGGCCGTCACCTGTTACACGCACGCGCTCGATATCGATCCCGCGAGGATTGAGGCCTGGACGACGAAGGGGAACGCTCTCGTGCTCCTGGAACGCTCCGAGGAGGCGCTCGGCTGCTACGACCGGGTTCTCGCCGTCAACCCCGACGACGCCGAAGCCCTCAACGGAAAGGCGGTGGCCCTCATCAACCTCGACCGCCCCGCAGAGGCGGTCAAATACTACGAGAGGCTGCAACGGCTGCCGGAGTGGAAGCGGAAGGGAGAACGGAGTCCGGGAAAAAGGATAGGGTCTTAGACTCGCGCTATGCGTTCGACCGCTTCCTCGAGGTTCTCCATCGAGGTCGCGTAGGAGAGGCGGAGCCAGCCCGGGGTGTGAAACGCGGTTCCCGGGGTGACCGCCAGATGAGCGTCATGGAGCCAGGACCGGGCGACCGCCATATCGTCGCCGTCGACCTGCACGTAGGCGTAAAAAGCGCCGTCGGCCGGAGCGGTGGCGTAGCCGAGGTCGCGGAGCGCCGGGATGAGGTAGTCGCGCCGGCGCTCGAACTCACGGCGCATCGTCTCAACGCAGTCCTGGGGGCCCTCGAGTGCGGCGACCGCCCCGAACATCGCAAACGTCGTCGGGCTCGATATGGTGTGCTGCTGCACCTTCTCCATCTGCCGGAGGATCGGCCGGGGGGCGATCGCATAGCCGATCCGCCACCCGGTCATCGCGTAGGCCTTCGAGAACCCGTTGACGGTGATCGTCCGCTCCGCCATGCCGTCGAGGGAGGCGAGGGAGACGTGCTCCTTCCCGTAGACGAGTTTCTCGTAGATCTCGTCGGAGAGCGCGTAGAGGTCGTGGTCGCGGCAGACATCTGCGATGAGCCGGAGGGAGTCCCCATCCAGCACCGCGCCGGAGGGGTTCGAGGGGGAGTTGACCACGATCATCTTCGTCCGGGCCCCGACGGCCTCAAGCAGGCTGTCGTCGACCTGGAAGGTCGAGGGGGAGAGAGCGTGATGCCGGGCGACGGCGCCTGCGAGTTGAACACAGGGCTCGTAGGAGACCCACGCCGGATCGAGGATGAGCACCTCGTCGCCCGGGTTCAGGACGGCCTCCATCGCCTCGTAGATGGCGTCTTTCGCCCCACAGGTGACGATCACCTCGTCCTGCTCTGCGGCAAAGCCGTTCTCCCGGGTGATCTTTTCCGCTATCGCGGACGTCAGTTCGGGTATCCCGGCACTCGGGGCGTAATGCGTCTCGCCCCGGCGGAGGGCATCGATGCAGGCATCCGTGATGTGCCCGGGGGTATCGAAGTCCGGCTCCCCGATGGAGAGGCTGATGACGTCGAGGCCCTCCCGCACCATCCGCTTCGCGGCGTTCGAGATCTCGATCGTCGCAGAAGGAGCGATGGCCGCAACCTTCTCCGAGAGGGGCCTCATTCCAACCGCTGGACCATCTTCACGGCCGATTCGACGGCGCGCTTCGCGTAGTCGATCCGCTCGGTCGCTTCCATCCGGGTCATCCCCGGCCCCGAGATCCCGAGGGCAACGGGCTTGCCGAACTCGAGGGAGAGGTCGATGATCTTACGCGCCGCGTGCTGGACGACGATCTCGTCGTGCTGGGTCGCGCCCTCGATCACGCAGCCGATGGTGACGACCGCGTCGACCTTCCCCTCAGTGAGCATCTTCTTGATCGCAAGCGGCATGTCGTAGGCGCCGGGGACGTAGATCGTATCGGTGACCTCCGCGTCGAGGAAGCGGGCGTGCTCCCGGGCCTCAATCTCCATCATATAGGTGATGTCGCGGTTGAACTCCGCGACGACGAATCCAAGGTTTATCGTCATTTGTAATCCTTCCTGTGGTACTACTCGCACCGGTTGTTGATAATCCTCACTTTTTGCGTCAGGGGCGTGCCGGCCCGACGTCCTCGAACCCCTGCCGCTGGCCGGTTCCGGCGAGCTTCTCGAGGTCCTTCGGGCGGAGGGCGAGCCGGACGGCGTTCACCGCGTGCTCCCTCGCCCGCTGCTCCATCAGCCAGGCGAGCTCCTTTGCGTCCTCTGCCTCGTCCTCGTGGACGAAGACCTCGATGATGTGCCTGTTCGTCATCAGCTGGCAGAGGATGAGGCCCTGCGAGGCCTCGTGGGCGCAGACCTTGTCCTTCGCCGCCCCCCCGGGCATCCCGAGCGCCATCACGAGGTCGCACCCCCGCTCCTCGATCAGTTTCTTGCAGGCCACCGGGAGGTCCTTGATGCCGGGGACGACGTAGCGCTCAATCCCTACGCTCGCGTGCTTGCGGATCTCTTCCGCGGCGATCCTGCCCATGTCGATCCGGGCAAACGTCGTGTCGGCGATCCCGATCTTCATCCGAGGAGCACCCCGGCAGCTGCCTCCACCCCGTCGTCGGCCGCAACGCCGGACTTCTTCAGGGTGAACTGGACGGCCGCGAGGGTGGCGAGGATCTCCTGCGCCCCGACCCCGCCCATGGTGCCGATCCGGAAGATCTTGCCCTTGAGGTGGTCCTGGCCGCCGGCGATCTCGAT
>JAQVVW010000272.1 GCA_028698765.1 Methanoculleus sp.
GAGCACCGAGGAGAACCTCAAAGGTGCGATGGAGGGGGAGAACCACGAGTTCATGGAGATGTATCCCCCGTTCGTCGCCGAGGCGAAGAAGGAGCGGAAGAACGAGGCCGCGATCGTCTTCACCCATGCCATGAAGGCCGAAGAGGTGCACGCGAACCTCTACCTCCAGGCACTCGAGGCCGTCCGGGAAGGAAACGACCTCGACGTGGGAGCGATCTACCTCTGCCCGGTCTGCGGCAATATCGAGATCGGGGCGGCGCCGGAGAAGTGCCCGATCTGCGGGGTTCCGGCGCGGATGTTCCGCGAAATCCAGTAACTCTCTCTTTTTCGTCTCTTCGCCGGAGAGATCGGCCGTCCCCACAGAGATAAATAGGCCTCCTGAGATACTCATCCTCCATGGCAGGCGTGAAGGTTTACACGACACAGAGCTGCCCCTACTGCCGGATGGTCGAGGCGTTCCTCAAGAAGCACAACGTCGAGTACGATCATATCGACGTCGGGAAGGACCGCGAGGCTGCACGGGAGATGATCCGGGTCTCGGGGCAGCGGGGGGTGCCGGTCACCATCGTCGGCGATGAGGTGATCGTCGGGTTCGACGCGAAGAGACTCCGGGAGATCTTCGAGGCACCGGCGATGGGGGTGGTCTACGATGTGGTCATCGTGGGCGCCGGGCCGGCCGGGCTGACGGCCGCGGTCTACTGTGCCCGGAAGCTCATGAAGACCGTCGTCGTCTCGGAGGATATCGGCGGCCAGGCGACCTGGAGCTGGAATATCGAGAACTACATGGGGTTTCCGATGATCACGGGCGAGGACCTGATGCACAAGTTCGAGGAGCAGGTTCGGGCATTCCGGATCGCCGTCGAACTTGATGCCATCCGGAGCATCCGAAAGGAGGAGAAGACCTTCCTCGTCCAGACGGCCTCGGAGAACACCTTCCACTGCCGGACGGTCATCCTCGCTCCCGGGAAGAAACCGCGCACCCTCGGGATCCCGGACGAGGACCGGTTGCTGGGAAAGGGCATCTCGGTATGCGCGACCTGCGACGCTCCGCTCTTCCAGGACAGGCCGGTCGCCGTCGTCGGCGGCGGAAACGTGGCATTCCAGACCGCCATCGAGATGACGAAGATCGCGAGTTCCGTGACGTTGATCGCCCGGAGCGCCTTCCGGTGCGACGATGTCTACGTCAGCAGGGTCGAGAAGTTGGGTGTGAAGGTCCTCTCCCATCACGAGGTGACGGCGCTCCGCGGCGAGGCGCTTCTCTCCGGGATCACGGTCCGCGACCGCGAGACCGGGGAGGAGACGGACCTCGACGTCGAGGGGCTCTTCCTCTCGATCGGGCTTTCGCCGAACACGACGTTCCTCGGGGACCTGGTCGCGTTGAACGAGCGGCGCGAGATCCTCATCGACGAGAACGGCCACACGAACGTTCCCGGGATCTTTGCGGCCGGGGACGCGACCTGCGTCAAGGCCAAGCAGATCATCGTCGCGGCCGGCGACGGGGCGAAGGCAGCGCTCGAGGCGCACGAGTATCTCGAACGCGTCACCGGCGAGCAGACCGAAGGGCCGGCCGTCTGCCGGTGAGGGATTACACCCGGGTGCCTTCGGCCAGCGCCAGGAGGATGAACGGGTTCTCCTCCAGGATCAGGTCGGCGAACTCGTCGTCGGTGTAGCAGAGCGGTTCGACCGGGAGGTCGGTGAGACCGATGATGAAGGCCGCACGTTTGTGAGGCCGCTCGGAAAAGTCGCCGACGATGATCAGGTCGACGTCGCTTCCCTCGTGGAAGTCCCCGCGTGAGAACGACCCGTAGAGGATGATGGCGCTGACACGCCGGCGCGCCCGGATCCCGCGGGCGAGAGCCCGGACCTGCTCCATCACCCGGCGAGCGCTTCTCTCGCGGCACTGCAGATCGAATCCGCATGCCCGATGCATTCTTCGGCATCCTCCCGGTCGTAATACTCCGACGGCGTTAGATTCCCCACGATGCTGTCCGGATATCGGGTCGTGATGTAGGCGGCGTCAAGTGCCTTGGCCTCGCTCTTCAACGTCAGGAACGAAGGTTCGTACTCGCCGATCTCCCTGATCAGTTCGTAGACGGAATGCGTCAGGATCCTCCGGTATCCCCGGGCATAGAGCAGGGCCTTCAGGGACTTCTCTGCACTCTGCTGTGCCTGGAAGCAGGCCCATTCAAAATCGCCGGACCGGCAGCTGTTCCTCGCGCTGACGAGATCCCTCTCCCCCTGGCGCAGCCACCGCCCTGCTTCGCGCATGTTCGCATCCATGGTCTCGGCCCGATGATCATCAAACTCTTGTCGCTCCCGGAATATAAGTGCGCCGCGCTCCTCCCCCGTGGCCGGTAGATGGAGGCGCGGGCCCGCCCAGGCTGGAGCGATCCGACGTTCCGGGCGGTAGCGCCCCCTCTCCCGGATCATTGCCGGAGATCCGGGCCCTCGATCGCATTCTGAAAATTCAGAATATTCAGAAAAATAGATATGCTGTCGCCGACAACCCTATCCGGTGAGCCGTATGGTACCCACGCCGAGTGATGAGCGGAGTTCCTCCTGCTCCGGGGCCTGCACGATCGAGGCGGTCGTGAGCGTCGACGCACGAGGGCAGGTGGTGCTCCCGAAGGAGATCCGCGACCGTGCGGGGATCGCTCCCGGCGACCGGCTTGCGGTCGTCTTCTGGGGAGAGGAAGGGGACGTCTGCTGCATCACGCTGATCAAGGCGAGCCACTTCAACGGCATGGTGACAGCGCTGCTCTCTCCCATGGCGGAGGATCTCGCAGGCAGAGGAGAACGGGACTGACCAGGAGGTATTGGTATGAAGAAGGAAGACATTCACAAACAGGTGCGCACCGCCTACGGGCAGGTTGCCCGGCAGGGCGGGTGCGGGTGCGGCACCGGGTGCTGCGGCACCGGTATGACGGCCGGGTCGGTGAGCCTCGGAGTCGGCTACTCGGAGGAAGACCTCGCACAGGCGCCGGAGGGCGCGAACCTGGGGCTCGGGTGCGGCAACCCGGTGGCGCTCGCCTCCCTCCGGGAGGGCGAGGTCGTCCTCGACCTGGGGTCGGGGGCGGGGTTCGACTCCTTCCTTGCGGCGGCGAGGGTCGGCCCGGCGGGCCGGGTCATC
>JAQVVW010000273.1 GCA_028698765.1 Methanoculleus sp.
GTATCCGGAGACATAGGTCTCCTCGTTCCGGTCGTCTTTTCCGAAAAGATCCCGACGGACCGGGACGCCCTTGTTGACGCTGAGTTCCTCCCACCCGGTGTAGCGCTCGGTGCCGCCCCAGACGCCGGTGTAGACCCGTGCCCAGACCGGCTTTGACGGAAGGGAGAAGGTGCACTCGATGGGGGGGGCGGTGAGCCCGTAGGTCCCGAAGGTGAGCACCTCTCCCTGTACCTCGCCCTGGGCCGTTGTCTGGAGAGGGATACCTTCGAAGTCGTAGATTGCCGAGACCGGTGCCGCCATCAGGACAAATGCAACAAGCATACATAACCACGTGTGAATATTTTTGAATATGTTCATACTATCTATCAAAAGATAACATCAGGTATTAATATATTCTATTTTATTCTTACTAATGGGGGGGGCTCTTTTGCCTCGTTCTGGGGCAGGGCAATTTGCAAATCACAATCATCCGACAGCGTTGCCCCGGGTCCGTTACTATCCCTGAAATTTTCCGGAGGTACCCGAGGCTCTCCTGCAAACCGGGGTGCGCCTGAAGGAGTGGTGGGCGCGTGAGACCGGAGATGGGAGTAGATGCCCCGGCGGTTGCACCCCCGTGACCGGTGCAGGACTTCGCCGGCGCTCCGGGAAAGCCTCACCGGAGTTATTAATTTTAGCATGTTTGTTAACACTCAATTGTTCAAACCTAAAATTTGCCCCGAATAAGTAACACAAACGATAAAATATTTAATACAAAACGATAAGCTTCATGAAGTGACACCGAACAGAGCATTGCTTCTGTGCATCCTGGTCTTCGTGCTCGCGGCCCCTGCAACAGCAGGCAGTGTCGAAAGGACCATCGCTCAGCTGTCGGAAGGCGCCGTGGGCGATCTGGAGGTGACGCTCACGGTGACGGATATCCCGGTCGGGGGCATCGTCGAGACCATCCCCGACGGCTGCACATGGGCCGGGTGCGACCATCCCGACAACCGTACAAGGGTATCGGGCCGGACGGTCGCCTTCGCCGTTATCGGCGAAGAAACGATCCGCTACCGGCTCCAGGGGTCGCCGGGGGCCGGCGAAGCGCTCGCCGGCACGTGGGAAGACCTGCTGACCGGTGAGTCGGGCGTCGTGGGGTCGGACGAACCCCGGGACTCCGGACAGGCCGCGCAGGCAACGGTCCCGGGCACACCCGGTTTCGGGTATGCAGCCGCGCTGGCGGCACTTGTCATGGCATGCGGGCGAAGGTGCGGCCGGTGACCCGACGACTCCTCCTGCTCGTCTGCTGCATCTGTCTGCTGGCCGGAACGGCAGCGGCGGAAACTATTCCGTGCGACCGTGACGGCGACGGCAGACTGACCTCCTCGGAACTCGCGACCGCGATCCTCGACTCGCTGGACGCCCGGTTCATGGGCGGAACCGTCGACGTCCCGTCGTCCGGCGACCTCCGGGACGCTGCGTTCGTCTACGAGCACTGGGGCGGCAGGGTGCTCACGATCACCGATTCGTCCGGACGGGCGACGACACTCACCCGCCCGCTCCGGAGGATCGCGGTCTTTAACAGCGACACCCTCGAGATGATGCGGTCGATCGGCATAGAGTCCGATCGGGTCGTGGGCGTGAGCAAGTACACCCTTGAGGACCCGACATACTTCCCTGAGTACCGCGAGACGGCGAACCTTGGATCGGTCTGGTCCCCCGACTACGAGCAGGCGGCCGCGGTTCGCCCCGATGCGGTCTTCCTCTACGCCACTATCTCCCAGTCGTCCTGCGACGATATCGAAGCGACACTCGGGGCCATCGACCCCGATATCCGCTTCTTCCGGTTCGACTGTTACCGGCCGACGGTCTACGCCGACGAGGTGCGGACGCTCAGTCTCCTCCTCGGGAAAGAAGAGGAGGCCGGGAGGTTCCTCGCGTTCTACGGAAACGTTACGGATACCGTGGCAGGAGTGGTCGACCCAATCCCGGCCGACGACCGGGTGCCGGTCTACCTGGAGAACTGGATCGACTACAAGAGCGCCGGAAAGGGCTCGGGCTACGACGAGAAGATCGAACTTGCCGGCGGCAGGAACATCTTCGCCGACAACCCGGTCGAGTACCCTGTGGTTGACCCCGAGGCGGTCATCAGCAGGAACCCTGACGTCATTATCAAGATCGTGGGTGCCGGCGAACTGGTGTTCGGTGGCTACGGCGACGACGACCCGTCGTCCTTTGAGAATCTCCGTCGTTCGATCGCGAACCGCCCGGTATGGGACAGGATCGGTGCGGTCAGGGACGACCGGGTGAAGATCATTCACTCCGACGTCATCGGGGGGCCCGAATACTTCATCGGCGTCGCTTACATGGCGAAGTGGTTCTACCCGGACCTCTTCCCCGACCTGGACCCCCGTGCCATTCACCGGCAGTACCTGGAGGAGTTCCAGCGGCTCGACTACGACCTCGACGAACACGGGACGTTTGTGTACCCGGCATGATGACCGACTTCGGGAGGCAGGAGTACGAAAGGCTCACGGAGAAGAGGGCGCTCTTCATCACGGGCCTTGTCCTGATCCTCGTGGCGCTCGTCGGGATCGCCGTGACCCTCGGGTCGGCGGACCTCCCGGTCGCCGACTCCTACCTCGCTATCTTCGCCGGGCTCTTCCCCGGGGCGGTCGACCTGCCGGAACGGATGATCGAGTCCAACGCGGTCGGGATCGTCTGGGGCTGGCGGCTGCACCGCGTGCTCTTCGCGATCGTGGCAGGATTCGGGCTTGCGATCGCCGGCACGGTGATGCAGGGGGTCCTCAGAAACCCGCTTGCAAGCCCCTTCACGCTCGGGATCGCCTCCGCCGCCTCGTGCGGCGCATCGGTCGCCATTGTTCTCGGGGCCGGTCTTCTCTCCGGAGGCTACCTCATCGTCGGCAACGCCTTCCTCTTTGCCATGCTCGCTGCCGGTGCCATCTACGGCATGGCCCGCCTGCGGGGCATGGGGGGCGAGACGATGATCCTCGCCGGCATCGCGCTCATGTACCTCTTCTCGGCCGTCACCTCGCTCCTCCAGTACCTGGGGACCTCCGAAAAGGTGCAGGAGATCGTCTTCTGGATGTTCGGGTCCCTGGACAAGTCATCCTGGCCGAAACTGGCGATCGTG
>JAQVVW010000274.1 GCA_028698765.1 Methanoculleus sp.
TCACCCCCGGGGTCGTCCCGACGACCGGGAATACCTCGGCCGGCGGTGCCTCCGGGAAGATGCACTCGAGGCAGGCCGTCCGGCCGGGGATGATCGTCGTCGCCTGGCCGTCGAACCCCCGGATGGCACCGTGGATGAGCGGCACGCCGCTCCGGAGCGCTTCCCGGTTCAGGAGGTAGCGGGTCGGGAAGTTGTCCATCGCATCCACGATCAGGTCTGCGTCGCCCACAAGATCCCGGACGTTCGTCTCGTCGATGGTCGTCGCGAAGGCCTTGATGTGGATATCCGGGTTTGCTTCGCGGAGTTTTGCTTCCGCGGACCGGACCTTCAGTTCGCCGATATCGTTCTCCCGGTGGAGGACCTGCCGGTTCAGGTTGGTCCGCTCCACGGTGTCCCGGTCCGCGATGCGGATCTCCCCGACACCGGCGACGGCGAGATAGAGGGCGATCGGGCAGCCGAGACCACCGGCCCCGGCGATGAAGACCTTCGCACCCTTCAGCCGATCCTGCCCCTCTTCACCGAAGAGGAGGAGTTGTCGGGCATAACGTTCACGTTCGTGCTCGGTGAGCATACGGTTATCCTCCGTTCGCCTCCGGCGCGCCGTGCCGCGAGCGGTAGTCCTCGATCGCCTTATGGATCCCTTCCTCGGCGAGGACGGAGCAGTGGAGTTTCTGGGGGGGCAGCCCCTCCAGCGCCTCGGCGACCGCTTTGTTGGTGACCGCCAACGCCTCTTCGAGGGTCTTTCCCCGGATGAGCTCGGTGGCCATCGAACTCGATGCGATGGCGGCGGCGCACCCGAAGGTCTTGAACTTCGCGTCCGCGATCCGGTTATCTTCGATCCGGAGGGTTATCCGCATGATGTCGCCGCAGGCAGGGTTGCCGACCTCGCCGACACCGTCCGCATCCGGGATCTCCCCCATGTTCCGGGGGTTCGTGAAATGGTCCATGACCTGTTCGCTATACATCGTGATCACTCGTGTTGTCGGGGGTGAGCGGCGACATCTTTCGCAACCGCTCGATGACTCCGGGAAGGACGGAGAGGACGTAGTCGACGTCCTCCTCGGTGTTCCGGGAGCCGAGGGTGAGCCGGAGCGACCCGTGCGCCTCCTCGGGTGGAAGGCCACAGGAGGTCAGGACATGCGAGGGCTCAAGCGACGCGGAGGTGCAGGCGCTCCCCGTCGAGGCGGCTATCCCGAGGGCGTCGAGCATCAGGAGGATCGACTCCCCCTCGACGTAGCGGAACGCGACGTTGACGTTGTTCGGGAGCCGCTCGGTCGGGTGGCCGTTCAAGCGGATCTCCGGGATCGCGTCCAGGATCCCGCGAATCAACCGATCCCGCATCCCGGCGAGCCGGGGAGCGTTCTGCGGCATCTCCGCGACCGCGAGTTCGATCGCGCATCCGAGCCCCACGATCCCGGGAACGTTCTCGGTCCCGGCACGGCGCCCCCGCTCCTGCGCCCCACCATCCATGAACGTCCCGATCCGGGTTCCCTTCCTGACGTAGAGCGCTCCCACCCCCTTTGGGCCGCCGAACTTGTGGGCGGAGAGGGCAAGAAGGTCGGCCCCCATCGTGTCCACGTCGACCGGGAATGCCCCGATCGCCTGGACAGCGTCGGTGTGGAACGGAACCTTGTGATCGTGCGCAATCTTCGCGATCGCCGCAATCGGCTGGATCGTCCCGATCTCGTTGTTTGCGGCCATCACCGAGACCAGGACGGTCGCATCGGTGATCGCCTCCTCGACGGCCGCGGGCTCCACCCTCCCGAACTCGTCGACCGGGAGAGAGGTGACCCGGTAGCCCTGTTTCTCGAGCGCCTGGCAGGGGTGGAGGACCGCGTGGTGCTCGATCGCGGAGGTGACGATGTGGTCGCCCTTTCCCCGGAGGGCCACCCCCTTGACCGCCCAGTTGTCGGCCTCCGTCCCGCCGGAGGTGAAGTAGACCTCCTCGGGGGTCGCGCCGATCGCCGCCGCCACCCGCCCCCGCGCTTCCTCGACCGCCTCCTTTGCCTCGCGGGCGAGGGCATAGATCGAGGAGGGGTTCCCGAACCGCTCCGAGAAGTAGGGGAGCATAGCCTCGACGACCTCCGGGCGCACCGGCGTCGTCGCCGCATGGTCCATGTAGACCGACCGTCGCCCTCCGTCAATCATGAGACTCACACCGTAATCCAGCCCTGCACAAAGGTATTTGTTCTCTGGAGCCAAAGTTAACAATTGTTAACATCAATGTTAGATTTGCTCCGAACCCATTAAACGTTGTGGTCTGATGAAACTCCCCTGCCAGTCGATAGTATGGAACGTGCTGCCCGCAATCCGGGCTGCCATCGCGGAAGAACTGAATGCCATAGGCGTTTCCCAGCTGGAGGCCGCTCGCCTCCTCGATATGACGCCGTCGGCGATCTCCCAGTACCTCACCGGGAAACGTGGGTACCGGATCGTCTTTGAGGGCGAGGTGAAGGAATCGCTCAACCGGCTTGCACGGGATCTCAAGGCCGGCGAGGTGGACGACCTCGCAGCCCGGATATGCGAGATATGTGCACAGATCCGTGAGGAAGACGATCCGGGCAGTTCGTGTGCCAGGGAGATATAAGGAGGAAGCACCTGTGGAACCCGAACGCGGCACCAGAGCGGCGGTCATCAAGACGCTCGAGGAGAAGGGGCCGGTGCTGGTCGCCTACTCCGGCGGCGTCGACAGCGCGCTCCTCGCCACCCTGGCCGTCCGGGCGCTCGGGAAGGATCGGGTCCGGTGCGTCCTCCTGGACTCGCCGCTGGTGCCCCGGCCGGAGGTCGAGGAGGCGCGAGAGGTTGCCGACCGGTTGGACCTCCCCCTGGAGGTCGTGGCGTTCCCGATCCTCGACGACGAGACGTTCCGGGCGAACCGGCCTGATCGGTGCTACACCTGCAAGAAGGCGTCGGCCCGCTTGATGAAGGATCTGGCCCGGCAGGAAGGGATCTGCACGGTCGCAGACGGGACGAACGCCTCCGACCCCGGGACTTATCGCCCGGGGCTCGCCGCAAGCGACGAGGAGGGGATCTGCCACCCCCTGGCCGATGCAGGTGCGACGAAGGAAGACGTCCGCAGGATCGCGCGTGAGTGCGGATTCCCGTTCTGGAACAAAC
>JAQVVW010000275.1 GCA_028698765.1 Methanoculleus sp.
GACACTCGGGGCCTTTGCATCGAGAGGGGCAAACTCCGTGCCGTATGGATCGATCTCCCTGTCTTCTGCGGCCGTATCTTCAAAGAGGTCTTTAATCTCCCTGATCCGGGTTTTTCCGTCCGAATCCACGATTGGAACCAGTTCGTCGCCCGCGAGACACTGGTAGCACGAGATCCCCTCCCCGGCGCCGCGGTAGGCGGGGATCTGGTTGTCGTAGTAGGGGCTGCCGTACTTGGACGCGAGCTCGAACGTCATCAGGTAGAGGTCCCGGTAGGTGGGGAGGTCGGGGTGCTCGCGGTTGAACTCCTCGTCCTCGGTGAGGAAGTCGGGCTCGATGCTGATCTCGGGCTTCGGGAAGGAGAAGGGTTTGCCCCAGTAGTCCCCCTCGAGCATCACCTCCATCAGCGCCTTGAAGAGGAGCCGGACCTCCCGCTCGAACTCGCCGTAAGTCCGGAGCGGCGCCTGTTCTCCGTTCCAGACCTTCCCGCGGTAGACGCAGGGCTTATCCTTCCAGAGGGTCGGGACGCCGGGAGAGAGCTGGACCGACGAGAAGACCACCTGGCCGCCCCGGGCGACCATCATCTGGGTCATCTCGTAGACGAACATCTGCATCAGCTGCCGGATCTCCTCGTAGTCCATCCCCTCGAAGAAGGGCGCCATGAACGTGAGGAAGTTGTAGTAGCCCTGGCCGCCGGCGAAGTTCGTCTGGGCGGAGCCGAGCGCCTTGACCGCGTGGAGGACCGCCACCTCGGCCCGCTTCGCGGGGCCGGCGACCGAGGCCTTCGTCCCGTTCCCATCAGGCATCAGACCGTAGTAGAAGAAGTAGCGGAGGTCCCAATCCTGGCAGTTGTGGATGAGGAGGCCGTCCGATGCGTAGAACGTGTGGCTCTCCTCGCTCCCGTCGCCGTCGAGGAAGAGATCGTAGACGTACTCGCCGGTGGGCTCCGCGGGCCCGATCTCGACAACGGTCTCCTTCCGTTCGGCGGTCCGTGTTCCCTTCACCGCGGAGAGGAACCTGTCGATGTGGTTCTGCCGTTCGTCGAGGAATGTGGCGTACCGGGCGAACGTCTCGATGTTCTTCCTCCCGTTGAGCTGGAGCCGGTAGAGTGTCCGCCGCTCTTCCTCGCCGTAGAGTTCGACGATATGCGGCGACATCCCGAGCGAGGTGAGCAGGAGCGAGAGTTCCTGCCGGAGCGCCGGCGATGCAGTGGTGTAGTTGACGATGCAGTCCGATTTTTCCGGGCGGTAGTATGCCGAACCGTCCCCGGTGAAGAGGGCGGAGAGGAACTCGTGGAGGAGCACGTCGTCCAGGTGGTAGACGATCCAGGGGAGGCGTTTTCCTGCTGCTCCCTCGGGGATGGCAAAGGCGTAGCGGAAGAGCAGGTAGGCCGCCTTTCCGCCGAAGTAGACCTGCAGCGCCCGGTTTCGCTCCACCTCGACCCCGTAGATGGTCGTGGTGTCGGGAGCGCCGCCGGCGACCGTTGCGTAGGTGTTCAGGGCAGCGCGTGCCGCGGCCTGGATCGCGGGTGCCTGGTGGTTCTCGGTGATCGCGAGGTTGTACTGCCCGACCGCCGGGGCGGCGTTATAGTTCCCTTCCGAGACGAAGAACCCGAGGAGCCGGACGAGTTCCGGCGTAAGAGTGAGAAGGGCAGGGAGTTCGTGTTCGCTCCCCGCGGCCCCGATGGTGACCCCGGCGTAGTCTTCGATGCCGTAGCGGCGAGAGAAGGCTGCAAAGAGTGCGACCGGCATGATCCCGCGCGTATACCACTGCTTCTGGTGCTCGACGCCGAGCTCCCGCGAGATCTCGGTGTATGAAGCGGCCTGCCCGCTCTGCACCACGTGGCTAAAGATCCCTTCGGCACCGCGGACGTAGACGTTCCCGAGGAGTTCGGCTGGAACCGATGCGGATAGTTCCCGGACGAGATCGATCGATCCGATCGTCTCCCCGCGAAGACCGTCGGCCGCGGAGATTCTGTAGAAGGCGTCCCCTGGCTGGACCTCGTCGGCACGGCGGATGGCCATCCCCTCGTCGGTCCGCACCGGGATCCGGTGCTCGCCGGTGATCCGGAGCGTTCGCCCGCCGGACGTCCGGATCCGGAGCATCTCGCCCGGGTTCACCCTCCGGCGAGTTACCTTTGCGACCCGCCTCCAGCCCTTCGGTGTGAGCGCAGAGAGATCCTGCGGGAGCCACGCGTCGCCGTCGATTGGGAGTTCGTCGAGACGAATACTCCTGGTGCGGTTTTCCATCCGCAGGGGCACAACTGTGCTCCCGTCGATACAGAACGGGCGAGTACCAAAATACTCCAGGTCGTGGATGTGGAGGTCGCCGCGGAGGTGGTGGTCGGCAAGGTCCGGGGGGAGTTGCAGAAGATACTGCTCCTTGCTGATCTTGTCCGCCTTCTTCTTGTGCGAGGTCTCGGCGTTCTCCTGGAGGTTGGCGTTGTCGTGGGACTCGAACCCACGCCCCACATCGATGAGGTGCGCGTCGAAGACCGGGGTTCCCACCCGGGTGGAGACGTTGCGGTAGGGGATGAGGCCGCGCTCGAGGAGCGTCGTGTTGACGATCTCGCGGATCAGGGGGCCGGAGAGCGACTGGAGACCCAGCATCTGGATCTTCTTCTCGACCCGCCGGGCGATATCCTGCGCCGTCTCTTCGTCGGCTCCTTCGTAGCCGTAGAAGGTCTCCACGAGCCGGGTCTCCTCCAGGATCTGCTTGACGATCCGGTTCCGATCCCAGCCGAGGAGGAAGCCGCGGGATGTCCTGACTTTCGGGAACGTCGGAACGAACTCCCCGAATAGAGTCGCCTGTGTCGACTTGCGGGTCAACCTCATGCCTCCGCGATCAGGTCGGCGACAAGGTTTTCCTGGAACGCGCCGCCGCTGAAGAGATCGGCGGAGGTGTAGAATGTGTCGCCCTTCTGCAGAACCGGCGCTTCCTGGACGAATACGCCGTTCATGCGGAGTTCGGTCAGCGCCTCGGCGGATGCCATATCGCACTCGACGAAGGGGACCTCCTTTGAGTTCAGGAACTCTTTGAGTATCTCGCAATTCGGGCAGAATTCCAGTGTGTATACGGTGAATTGCGTTGTATCTGAAATGATAATACCCCCGG
>JAQVVW010000276.1 GCA_028698765.1 Methanoculleus sp.
GGGCTCGGCCTTGCGATCGTGGAGGATACCGTATCCCGTCTCGGGGGGTCGGTGACGGTCTCCTCGACTCCCGGAAAAGGGACCGCCATCGCCTTCTTCGTCCCGGTGAGGATGGCCACCCTCCGCGGGCTGCTCGTCCGCTCGGAGAGGCAGGTATACGTCCTCCCGATGCAGCAGGTGAAGCAGGTGCTCCGGATACGCCCCGACTCCCTCGCCATATCAAGGGGCCGGCCGACGATCCGGCTCTCAGGGGAGACGATCGAGGTCATCCGGCTCACCGAGATCCTGGGGATCCCCCCGTCCGGCTCTTACGACCCGTCGCGAGTTGCACCTCTCGTCATCATCGCATACGGGGCGGGGCAGATCGCGTGCATGGTCGACGAGGTGATCCGGGTGCAGGAGATCATCGTCCGGCCGCTCGGGAGCCAGCTCCGCTCCGTCCGGAGGATCGAGGGGGCCGTCATCCTCGGGGACGGGAGCGTGGCGCTCGTTCTCGACCCGCTCGAACTGATCCAGGACGCGATGCAGGCGGATCGGCTGGCGCTGGAACCCGCACTCCCGGGGACGGGGCAGCGGATCCTCGTCGTTGAAGACTCGATCACCTCACGGGTCCTGCTCCAGACGGTCCTCGAGGGAGCCGGATACCGGGTGGAGACCGCTGTCGACGGTGTCGACGCGCTCGCAAAGTTTAAGCAGCATGAGTTTGATATGCTCGTTTCGGATGTGGATATGCCCCGGATGAACGGGTTTTCGCTCGTCGAGAAGATTCGTGCCGACACCCGGGAATCTGCCGATCTCCGGGTGGTGCTGGTCACTTCGCTCGACTCACCCGAAGACCGGGAGCGGGGGAAGGCCGTCGGGGCAGACGCTTATATCGTCAAGAGCAGTTTCGAGACGAAAGGCTTCATCGATACGATCCGTCACCTGATGCGCCGCAAGAGAGAGGAGCAATAGTATGGAAGAAAGAGACAAAAAACCCCCTATGAGCATTCAGGTGGTGGAAGATAGCCGAACGCAGGCCGAATATATCCGCCACATCCTTGAGACGGAAGGATACGACGTCACCCTGGCTGCAGACGGCACCGCTGCACTACGGCGGATCGAGGCCGCCCGCCCCGAGATCGTCCTCACCGACGTCATGATGCCCGGGATGGACGGGTACGACCTCTGCCGCCGGATCAAGCAGGAGGATCCCGGGATCCCGGTCGTCATGGTCACCAGCCTCTTCGACCCTGCCGACGTGATGAAGGGGCTCGCATCCGGGGCCGACAGTTTCATCGTCAAACCCGTCACCCCCGAGCACGTCCGCTCGCAGATCGAGGCCGTCCTGCGGACGGCAAAGATGCCCGACCCGGACGGTCCTCCGGCAGAACTGGAGGTCCCCTTCTCCGGCAGCGTGTATACCATCTCTGCCGGGAGGCTCAAGATCCTCAACACCCTCCTCTCAACGTATGCCGTCGCGGTGACGAAGAACGCCGAGCTCCAGGAGGCGCAGGAGCAGTTAAACTCCTTGAACGATCAACTCCAGGAGGCCGTCGGGGACCTCTCGCGCAGCAACGAGAGCCTCGCGGCGGAGAACCAGGAGCGGAGACGCGTGGAGAAGGCTCTCGCGGACGCGAACAGGAAACTCCAGCTCATGGCAAGCATCACCCGCCACGACCTCTTGAACCAGCTCTCGGCGCTCCAGGGGTACCTGGACCTGGCTCTCTCACTCCGTGACCGGGAGCCGGAGAACGCGTGGCAGCACGTCGAGAGCGCCGCCGGGATGACGAACCGGATCGACAACACCATCCGGTTCACCGCCGAGTACCAGAAGGTGGGTGCCGCAGCACCCGTCTGGCAGGAGGTCCGGGCGCTCGTGGAGCGGTCGAAGAACTACCTCTCGATGGGGGCGGTAACCCTTGAGAACACCGTTCCACCGGGGGTGGAGGTCTACGCAGACCCGCTCATCGAGAAGGTCTTCTCAAACCTCATCGAGAACGCGCTTCGCTACGGGGGGACGATCACCACGATCACCTTCAGCCTCAGGCAGGAGGGGGGTGCGTTCACCATCGTCTGCGAAGACGACGGGGTAGGGGTCGCTCGCGACGAGAAGGAGAAGATCTTCTCCTATGCGCACGGCATGAACACCGGCCTCGGCCTCTTCCTTGCCCGGGAGATCCTGGCCATCACGGGGATCGCGATCAAAGAGACGGGAGTGCCGGGGAAGGGAGCACGGTTTGAGATCCGTTGTCCTGCGGAGGTGATCCGTGCTTACGGTCAGGACGCCTGAGGGGTGCGGTCCTCGGCGCCGGGGCGGCCTAGAGATACGCCGGAAGGTCCCCTCATGAGCATCAGAAACCCCCTTGGCATCTCCTTTGCCGGGACGCGGAACCGTATCGCGGCCATCGCCGGACTGACCGCGCTCACCCTCGGTGGAAACCTGCTCGGCCTGCTCCTCGGCGCCCCGGAAGGGCTCCTCCCCCTTCCGGCCCTCCCGCTCAGCATCCCGATCATCCTTGCGAGCTACTGGTATCCGCGGCACGGCCTCCTCTTCTCGGCATGCCTCGCGGCCGTCTACGCCGTCACGACCTCCTTCCTCTCTCCGCCCGATTCGCTGCTTCTGCTCAGCATCCTCCTCCGTGCGGTCTTCCTCGTCCTCGTCGGCGGGGTGGTCGCGCTCCTCTCGTTGAGGCTCCGGGAGGCCGTGCAGCAGATGAACCAGATCATCGAGTTCCTGCCGGACGCAACGTTTGCCATCGACCGCGAGGGGAAGGTCATCGCCTGGAACCGCGCGATCGAGGAGATGACCGGGGTGAAGAAGGAGGCCACGCTCTCCCGGGGAGACCACGAATACGCCATACCCCTCTGCGGGGAGCGGCGGCCGCTCCTTGCAGACCGGGTTCTCCAGGGGGAGGGGGGGCGCCGGCAGGTCCTCGTCTCGGAGAGCACCACCTCCCGTCTCCGGGACGGGAAGGGGACGCACCTCAGATCCACGGCGACCGCGCTCATCGACGCAAACGGCAATGTCGCCGGAGCCATCGAGTCCATCCGGGACGTGAGCGATCAGGTGATGACGAAGGCCGCGCTCCAGAACGCCAGCCGCCAGCTCAACACCCTCTC
>JAQVVW010000277.1 GCA_028698765.1 Methanoculleus sp.
GCTGTCCGAGGGCAGGGTGATCGGCCGCGATCACGCCGGTCCCCGGCGGCCCCTCCGTCTTCCGGAGGGTTGGCCTCTCCCCGCCGCCTCCCTGCCACCAGGTGTTGCGGAACCAGAGGGTGGGCAACACGTGGAGGGATGCCTCCTCCGGGCCGCGGTTATGCACGGTGATCTGCACCAGGATATCCTCCGGAGACGCCTTTGCATACTCCACGAAGACGTCGAAGTAGCGGTCGCCGGCAAAGATACCCGTATCGATGAGTTCGTACTCCAGGTCATACCGGGTACGCTGCCGGTTCGTCTCGACAAGGTCGTTGTACGGGAACGTGGCCTGCGGGTACCGGTAGAGGTACTTCATGTAGGAGTGCGACGGGGTGTTGTCGAGGTAGTAGTAGTATTCCTTCACGTCCTCCCCGTGGTTCCCCTCGCCGTTGTTCAGGCCGAAGAGCCGTTCTTTGATGATGGGATCGGCACCGTTCCAGAGGGCGAGCGCAAAACAGAGGCGCTGGGCGTCGTCGGAGATGCCGGCAATCCCGTCTTCCCCCCACCGGTAGGCGCGGGACCGTGCCTGATCGTGCGTGAAGTAGGCCCAGGAGTTGCCGTCCTCCCCGTAATCCTCCCTCACCGTCCCCCATTGCCGTTCGCTCAGGTAGGGCCCCCACCGCCGCCAGGGGATACCGCCGTCGCGGATCTCGAGCAGCCGTTGCCCCTCGGATGTACCGGGTACAAACGTTGCAGGTGTCATGCGCGAGCCAGACTATCCATTACATAATATATTTTTCGAGGAATTGAACTCCGGGTTACCCCAATGGCACCATGCGGCGCTTCATCACCTGTGTATGCGGGATCCGGGGGTTTCGCCTCATAGGCCGTCCGGGAAGACCGGATGAGGAAGCAGAGCAGGAGGATGCCGGCCGGTTCGGCGGGCGGACCTGGAGGCCCCGTTGCCGCTACCGCCGGGCCGCTCGCCCGGTCTTCTCGAACGGGAGATGCACTGCCCGCCGGGAACGCCGGTCTGCTGAATTTATATACACCCTCTCCTTTTGATGCATCGAATCGAGGGCTGACATGATGAATACCTCCGCAGATCCGGCTCCCCCGGCACCGGCGGCAGTCCCGCAGGGCGTGCTCCTGCCGCTTGCGCTGGCCCAGTTCATCTGCAGTTACGCTGCCTCGAACATGAACGTGGCCATAAACAACATCGCCACCGACCTGGGGACGACGGTCGGCGGCGTCCAGACGACCATCGCCGTCTTCACGCTCACCATGGCGGCCCTGATGATCCCCGGCAGCAAGTTGACGGATATCCTGGGCCGCACATACCTCTTCAGGCGGGGCCTCCTGGTCTACGGTGTGGGGGCGCTGGTAGCGGCAGCGGCGCCGGGGATCGGGATCCTGATCCTCGGCTACTCGCTCCTCGAAGGCATCGGGACCGCGTTGCTGATCCCGCCCGTATACATCCTCGCAACCGTCTTCTCTCCCGACCTCACCTCACGCGCCCGCGCCTTCGGCGCGATCAGTGCGGCGGGCGGCATCGGGGCGGCAGCGGGTCCGCTGGTCGGCGGGATCATCACCACCGCGGTCAGCTGGCGGGCAGCCTTCGTCGTGCAGGCTCTCGTCGTCGGCATAGTCTTCATCCAGAGCCGGAAGATCGTCGATCCGGGTGTGCAGGGCTCAAAACCCCGTCTGGACATCGTCGGAACCATCCTCTCGGCGGCAGGACTCTTCTTCGTGGTGGTCGGCATCCTGCAGGCCTCGACATACGGCTGGTTCAGGGCCAGCCAGGATTTTGTCATCGGCAGCACGGTCGTGATCCCGGAGGGCGGCATCTCGCCGGTATGGGTCTTCGTGCTTATCGGACTGCTCTTACTGGCCTGGTTCTTCCGGCACATCCAGTCCATGGAGCGGGCGGGCAAGGAACCCCTGCTCTCCACCAGGATGTTTAAGAACCGCACATCCAACCTCGGCCTCGTCACGCAGAACATCCAGTGGCTGGTCCTGATGGGCCTCTCCTTTGTGGTCTCCGTCTACCTGCAGACGGTGCGGGGCTACAGTGCGATCGAGACCGGCCTGATCCTTACACCGGCCACGATCGGCATTCTGCTCTCCTCGATGGCCGCGGGCAGGCTGGCGCGGAGGCGGCCCCAGGCAACGCTGATCCGGGCGGGCTTTATCGTGACGGTAGTCGGCGTGCTCCTCCTGCTGTTGTGGGTACGGGAGACGTCCAACGTCCTTACGTTCGTGCCGGGCCTCTTCCTGGTCGGCGTGGGCGTCGGGGTCATGTTGACCTCCTCGGTCACCGTCGTCCAGTCCGCCTTTCCCGAAGATGACCAGGGGGAGATTTCGGGCCTCTCGCGCAGCGTCTCGAACCTGGGCTCCTCGCTCGGCGTGGCCATTGCAGGAACCGTCATCGTATCTACCCTTGTTGAGGGGAATATGGGCTACGCCCTCGCCCTGGTCGTCCTGGTGTTCTTTGCTCTGGTCGGCCTTGCAGCCGCGTTCATGCTGCCCGCGAGTCCGGTGCCCCGGAGCCCGGAGCCCGGGCCCGAGCCTGCCTGATCGGCGGCCTGCACGACCCTCCCGTTACCCACCCGGACGCCCGCGGAACCGGAAGTAGGCCTCGATCTGCTCCAGCGACAGCCCTTTCGTCTCCGGCACGAGTTTGAAGACGAAGAGCCACGCGAGCAGGGCAACCACCGCGTAGAGGAGGAAGACTCCCGACTCCCCGATCAGGTCCACCAGCGAGAGGAACGTCGCCGCGATGAGGAAGTTCGCGGCCCAGTTCGTGACCGTCGCAAGGCTCATGGCCAGTCCCCGCACGCTGAGCGGGTAGATCTCGGCGATGAGCAGCCAGAAGATCGGTCCGAGGCCCAGCGCAAAGGCGGCGACGTAGATGATGAGGCTCACCGCGGTGACCTGCCCGAGCGAAACGGCTGCCCCTCCGGCGCCGCTGTTCTCGAGGGCGAACCCGGCCCCGAGGAGCAGCATGGCGATACCCATCCCGGCAAGGCTCCAGAGGAGCAGCGGCCGGCGCCCCGCCCGGTCGACGAGCCGGATGGCGATGAGGGTCACCAGGACGTTTACGACGCCGATCCCGACC
>JAQVVW010000278.1 GCA_028698765.1 Methanoculleus sp.
TCATCGGCCAGCACGGCTATATGTTCGTCGTCGACAGCAACGGCCAGCTGCTCGTGCACCCGTCCCGGGAGGGGGAGAACATAGCCGACGAGGAGTATGTCCAGGAGATGATCGAGAACAAGGTCGGCATCATCCGCCACCAGGTCGACGGAACGAATATGATCGACGCCTACACCTACTTCGAACCGCTCGATTGGCACATCGTCTCGCGTGCCGAACTCTCCGACTTCACCGGGCCGATAGACACGATCAGGAACACCATCATCATCGTCGTCCTCGCATCGATCGCCCTCGGCGTCGCGATCGCCATCCTCTTCGGCCGCTCGATCTCCGAGCCCCTGCAGCAGGTCGTGCTGATGCTCAAAGAACTCAGCAACGGCCACCTTTCCACCCGGCTCAACATCAAGCGGCAGGACGAGATCGGGGTCATGGCCGCGATGATGGACGAGTTTGCCGGCGACCTCCAGACGAACGTCGTCGGGAACCTCAAAAAGATAGCCATCGGCGAGTACGTCCAGGAGTTCCCGGTCGCCGACGAGGGCGACGAGATCCGCCCCGCGCTCGCGATGATGGTCCAGTCGCTCGACCATCTCCACAAGGAGACGCTCAAACTCACCGACGCCGCCCGGGCAGGCGACCTCTCCATCCGCGGTGATGAAAAGGCGTTCCGCGGCGGCTACCGGATGATCATCGCCGGGTTCAACAAAACCCTCGAGTCGATCACCGAACCGGTGAACGAAGCGATGCGGCTCGCGCGATTCTATGCTTCCGGCGACTTTACCGCCCGGTTCGACGAGAAGATCCCCGTCGCCGGCGAGTTCGTTGCCTATCGCGACGCCCTCAACACCATCGGCATCGAACTCTCGCGGCTGATGAAACTGATCAGCGAGGAACTCTACGAAGGCGTCTCGGTTCTCTCGCTCGCATCGAACGAGATCCTGGCGGTCACGACCCAGCTCTCCGCCGCCAGTTCCCAGACCGCCGCAACGGTGAACGAGACATCGGACTCGGTCGAGAGCGTCAGGAAGAAGACCGAACTGGTGAACCAGAAGACGAAAGGCGTCTCCGAAAAGGCGATGCGGGCACTCGACGTCTCCAAAGACGGCCAGAAGTCCGTGCGTGAGATCCTGGAGGGGATGAACCAGATCCAGCGGGAGATGGATATTGTCCGGATGAACGTCATCCGGCTCTCCGAGCAGAGCCAGGCCGTCGGCGAGATCATCGCGACCGTGACCGACATCTCCGAACAGTCCAACCTGCTCGCGGTGAACGCCTCCATCGAAGCCGCAAAGGCCGGCGAGTTCGGGAAAGGGTTTGCCGTCGTCGCGAACGAGATCCATAACCTCGCCGAGCAGTCGAAGAAAGCGACATCGAACATCCGGGCCATCCTCACCGATATCCAGCAGGGGATATCCTCGACCGCGGTCTCGACCGAGCAGGGGATCCGGTCCGTCTCGGATGCGGTCCGGCTGACGAACAACGCCCAGGAGGCGATAGAGGTGCTCGCCCGGTCGATAGCAGACTCCTCGCAGGAGGTCATCGAGATCGCCTCTTCGATCCAGACCCAGGCCTCCGGGGTCGACCAGATCTCGCGCGCGATGGAGAACATCCGGGACGAGGCGCAGAAGAACCTCGAAACCACCCATAAGGCGGAGAAGACCGCCGAGGACCTGCACGAGCTCGGTGCCCGCTTGAAGAGGATCACCCAGCAGTACCGGGTCTAGCACGACCTGCCATGACCGGACCGGACGACGTATTTCGTGCCCGTCTCCTCGAGACGTTTCGCGAGGAGGCGGGCGGGCACCTTGAAGAGATCACCGAGGGGCTGATCGTGCTCGAGAAGGCCGGGCCGATGCCCGGACCGGTCGAGCGGATCTACCGGACGGTCCACAGCCTGAAAGGAGCGTCGCGCGCGGTCAACCTCCGGGAGATCGAGTCCATCTGCCAGAACATCGAGACCGTCTTCTCCCTTATCAAACAGGGCGAGTACATCCCGGGAGCGGACGACTTCGACCTCTTCCACCGGGCAATCGCGGTCATAAAGAGCCTCCTCGGGGGAGAGAGGCCCGACACCCCGCCGGCGGAGATCAACGCGGCGCTCCGGGCCATCCCCGGCGGAAAGGAGACAGCGCGGGGCGGCCCTCAGAAGGACAGAACCGCCGGGCCGGGTCCGGCCTCCGGGGGGAACCACGTGCCCGAGACGCCGGGACCCTACAACGGCGGCGAGCAGGGGACAGACCGGGGCATGGTGCGGATCGCCGCCCACAAACTCGACCGGCTCACCGCCGGGGCCGACAGCCTCCTCACGACCCGGCTCTTCATCACGCAGAGGATACGCGAACTCGAGGAGATGCTGACCCGTTTCTCCCTCTGGCAATGGAACTACTCCCAGGCGTTCAACGACCTGCAGGTGATCAGCAGGAGGGCATTCGGGGAGGGGAGGGCAGCGATTCCTCACGATCTTGTCCTGCCGATCCAGCGGGCGATCGAGTTCCAGGAGTACAACCACGAGTTCATAGCCAGCCTCCAGCACGATATCTCCACACACCTGCGTTCCATGGAGATCAACAGATCGACACTCGAGACGAGCACATCCGAGATATCCGACCTCATCCACGATGCCGCGCTGCTCCCGACTTCAATCATACTCGCCCCCTTCTCCGCGTTCGTGAGAGAGTTCTCCCGCACCTCGGGAAAATCCGTCGATCTCGCGATCGAGGGGGGCGAGATCGAGGTCGACCGCCGGATTCTCGATGCGTTGAAGGATCCCATCATGCACCTGATACGCAACAGCATCGATCACGGCATCGAGAACCCTGAGACCAGGAGAGAGCGGCAGAAACCGGCCACAGGCACCGTGCGGATCCGGGTCTTCCACCGATCGGGGAGCAGGGTCGGCATCGAGGTGGCCGACGACGGCGCCGGCATCGACAGCAGCGCGATCCGGAGGACCGCCGTCGAGAACGCCGTGATCACGGAGGACGAGGATAGAGCCCTCACGGACAGCGAGGCGATCTGGCTCATCTTCCGCTCGGGGATGACCACGAGCCGGATCGTCACCGATCTCTCGGGGAGGGGGCTCGGGCTTGCGATCGTGGA
>JAQVVW010000279.1 GCA_028698765.1 Methanoculleus sp.
AAATACACGTCTCCACCGCTGGTTCGCCGATCTTCGCCAGAGCCCCCGCCGCAGTCCTGCGAAGGGAAGGGACAGAGAGGAGCCCGACGAGCGGCTCGACCGCAGGAGAACCGATCTCCGTGAGCGCCATGGCCGCCAGCGGGCGGATCTCGTCGCCCGCTTCGTGCAGAAGCTCGACCAGGGGATCGACCGCGGCCCCGCCGATCTCCCCGAGAGTTCGGGCGGCGTTCCACCACACCTCCTTATCGGGGGACTTCAGGATGCAGATGAGGGGCTCGATCGCGGTCTCACCGTAATCCGCAACGTCGAGCCACGCCTCGTCGGCAATGAGGTAGCGTATTGCACCGGCGTCGTCAGGGGCTTTCCACCCGAGCTCCCGGAGAACGGAGGCCGCCGACCTTCGGATGCTCCGCTCAGGCGCATCGATGGCCTCGATGAGGAAGGGGATTGCTTCATCACCGATCTCCCGGAGCGCGTAGCGGGCGCCGAACTGCACCTCGCCGTCGCCGTCGGCAAGCGCTGCGATGAGAGGCGGCACAGCGGGGCTCCCGATGCGCACGAGCGTGGCAGCCGCCCCGATCTGCGCCGTGACGTCCCCGAGCGCAGCAATCAATGCAGAGATCGATTCCTCGCCGATCAGGGCAAGGGCTTCGGCGAAGCACCATCGCTCCCCGTCGCCCGCAAGAGCAAGCGCCCGGACCAGGGGCTCCACGGCATCGGCCCCACGCTCTGCGACGGCACTGGCGGCACGTCCGCGAACCCCGGCATCGTCGCTCCCGAGGTCATCGATGAGCGACTCTATCGGGCGTTCATCGTCTCCCCCCGCAGCCTCAGAAATGGGAGGGGGGGAGGCGATCACGGCCGCCAGATCTTCTTCTGAGAGAAGATCTTCTTCTGAGAGATCGAGTTCGGCAAGCCCGGAAAAGGGGTCGAGATCTCCGTCCTCAAACCCCGGCATCTCCCTGAGTTCATCGGCGCCGAAGGAGGCAGGGTGCGGTGCAGGCTGGTCGTCCGGAACGCCGGGCATGCCGTCATCCAGGAGAGAATAGTCCGGGAGGTCTTCTGCCGCAGGATCCTCCGTGGGGGAGAGAGCATCGAGTTCGTCCGAGGAGGCGAGACCTGCGGGGCCATTCGCAGAAGGCTCCGTCGGGGGAGGAACAGTAGCCGTCTCGCCCGGCGAGATGAGTTCGTCGAACCGTCGGAGGGCATCAGGGATCCTCTCGATTCTCTCAAGGACGCTCGTCCCATCGTCGGCCGGGACATGCCTGCGCGGGGGTGTCTCAGCGGACAAACCGGCGATCGGGGGTTTGGGGTCGTCCTTGCTATCACTCTCTTCGGTATTCTTCGTTATCCAGTGCCTGATGAGCGAAGAACCGTTCGGGCCAAAGAGCCCGGGCAGGAAAACGATGGGAAATGCAGATTCAACCGCCGGCATACCCGGTACTCCCACACCGGACAGGAGGAGGAACAGGCATACGGTCCCGAAGATCGCACAGAGCAGAGCACGTGAGGCCGGAAGAGGTACACGATAGTCACCGGGTACACCGCCATCCATGGATACCGGCAGCACCATCACTACATCACAGATTCCGACTGCCGGATCGGCGGATGGACTGTCCGGGAATGCTCGTCGACCCTCCATGCGCATAATGAAACCTTTACGTCTAAAAATTAAATATGTTTGTTTCTCGTGCCCGGGAAATAAAAAGAATCATTATATATAACCTGTTTCAGGAACGAATATTAGCTTCACGGGCCCCGAGGCCACCGGGCAGCGCCTGCATCGGACCGCCAGGGCATACCAGGCGCCGGTCGGGGGTATGGTGCCGCACAGATCGCTACAGCGGCATGCTCAGTCAACCGCTACCTGCGGCATGGGCGGGGAGATCCGGTGAAATACGGCCTTGCTGCCGGATCAACCCCATCAGAGCCCGAATGCACCCACGAGCGACCGATCAGAATCCTTCGTTCATGATCCGGTCGAGTTCCGAGCGCTTGATCCGCCAGGATCCCCCGCACTTGACCGCCGGAATCCGCTCCTCCCGGATGAACTCCCGGATCCGGCCGGGGGTGAAGTTCAGGGTCGAAGCAACGTCGTCGACGGTGAGCATTGCATCTTCCGTGGCATGGTGGTGGCCGCGCCCGATCGTCTCCCAGTTCTCGTCCGGCAGCATGATGGTGATGACCGGTTCGCCGTCGTCCCCCGGGGAGACCGCAGCCTTGAAGGTCAGGGTGGGAACAATGCCGTTCTGGTAGAGGCTGACCTGAAACTCGAACTCCTCCTCGGTCGTCGTGCGGGCTTTGGCCCTGAATGCATGAAGGGTGTCCCAGAGGTTCTCCGTAACGGTCTCCTGCGGAATGTTCGGAAACGGAACCATGCTCTGTGCAGCCCGTGCTGAGACCGCAAGGGGGATCATGATGCCTATATCCCTTCCCATCCGGGTGATCTCGACCAGATCGCCGTCGTCGATGGCGTCCTGGCGCATCTTCCTCTGCTGTTCCGGGTCGGCCAGTCCCCAGATCTCTTCCGGTGTTCGCGATCGTAGTCTTCGTATCTCCATGGGCGTATCTCTCCAGAATAATTTCGCGCTCTACTATACCACTATAGGAATATCGATGATAAAAAATTTACCAAAAATTTCAGAGTATTTTACGATTTCCGCTGCGTCAAAGGGATATTTGGGGAGCCCGGCAGGCGAAATGCCGCCATGATCGGGCATGAACCTCCATGTGACATCAGATAAGCCGGAGTAAGGGCCAATAATCCAAAAATAATGAAGTAATGGGCTCGGAATCCCGGCTACCAACCCCGATCCCGGGAGGGCTGCTCCGACAAAGCCTATATAGCATCAGGGTGAGTTTTGAAGCAGTGATTGCCCCCGTGACACCCGCTTCCGGCGACGCCTACATAGCACTTCTCGGCCGCTCAACATGGGCGCTCGTCAACGCTTACCACGCAGTCCTGCATGAGAAGGAGCTGCGCCCCGAACGGGTCATTATCGTCACCGAAGAGCCCTACGCGCAGGAAGCATCGGTCGCGGCCAGGGCGATTGGAGTCGTCCCAGAGGGATACGGGTGCGCCCCCGCGCTCGAGCCGG
>JAQVVW010000280.1 GCA_028698765.1 Methanoculleus sp.
AGACCCGCCACCGTAACTGCATCCCCGCTGCCTGCCGCCGGACCGCCCGTGACGAGAGACGGGCGACCGAGCAGGAACTCGCGATCCTGGATCCCGCGGCCGGCGAGACCGTGCTCGATGTGGGTGCCGGAATGGGGAGACTGGCCGTGCCGATTGCCCGGACCGCCGCCCACGTCACCGCCCTCGAATCCTCGGAGGGCATGCTCGCCGCCCTGCTGTGGGGGAGTCATACCCCCAGCATCAGGTGAAGCAGCGTGAACGCCAGAAACCCGATCAGCGCGCTGAGGGGTATCGTGAGGATCCACGCCGTGACGATCCGGCGCGCAACCCCCCACTTCACGGCTCTCGCCCCTTTGGTGGCGCCGACGCCCATGATCGAGGAGGAGATGATATGCGTCGTGCTCACGGGGATTCCTGCAATCGATGCCCCGATGATCGTGGCGGCACCCGCCGTCTCCGCCGAAAATCCATGCACCGGCCGGAGCCTCGTGATCCCATAACCCATCGTCTTCACGATCCGCCATCCCCCGAAGAGGGTGCCGAGGGCGATGGCCACGTGGGCGGCGAGGATCACCCAGATCGGGACCGGCAGATGATTCGGATCGACGCCAGCTCCAAAGTAGCCGATGGAGAAGAGGAGCGGCGTGATGATCCCCATGGTCTTCTGCGCATCGTTGGTCCCGTGGCTGAAACTGTACGCCGCCGCCGATATGAGCTGGAGACGCCTGAAGCGCCGATCGGCCGCGGTTCGCGGGGTGTCCCCGGAGGCCCGGGTCGAGACGCTCATGAAGAGCAGGCCCATGAGGAACCCGATGATAGGCGATACGACCATAAAGACGACGATGGTCTGTATGGTCGAGAACTCAATCGCCGCAACACCGGCTGCGGCCAGGCCCCCGCCCATCAATCCCCCGATGAGCGCATGCGACGACGATGTCGGCAGACCGAAGTACCAGGTTATGATGTTCCAGGATATCGCTCCAATGAGACCGCAGAGCACAATAAAAGGGATGATCGAGGTCTCGACGTGATCGAGTTTGATGATCTTGCTGATGGTGCTTGCGACTGCGACACCGAACCCGAAGGCCGCGATGAAGTTGAAGAACGCGGCAAATATCACGGCGTTCTTCGGGGAAAGGACCTTCGTCGAGACGACGGTCGATATAGCGTTTGCTGAGTCGTGGAAACCATTGGTGAAATCAAAGATGAGCGCGATGATGATGATGCCCACGATGAAGAGCATGGTAACGTCGAGCATGGGAGTATCAGGTAGGTAATAATAGAGGCGCAGCAGGCATAGCCGTTTTCGATAGAGAATATGGATCACCATAGAGTTAGCCGCAAAAATACAGAAATATGAGATCTTCAATAGAGTTTTCATTCGTTCGGATACGGGAGTTCATCCAGACCGGTCGGCCGGAAACAGAACAGTATATACCGCACCGGGGAGAGGGAACTTCCATGCAGCGGATCATCGACTGGAACGAGCTCTGGAAGGCGGTATACGCAAGTTCTCCCGACCGCGTCGAGAAAGGCCGCGATCCGGCCGCTCACTGGAACAAGCGCGCCGCAGCCTACCGCCGGGCCACCCGTGACGAGAGACGGGCGACCGAGCAGGAACTCGCGATCCTGGATACGCAGCAGGGCGAGACCGTGCTCGATGTGGGTGCCGGAACAGGGAGGCTGGCCGTGCCGGTCGCCCGGACCGCCGCTCACGTCACCGCCCTCGACCCCTCGGAAGGGATGCTCGCCGTCCTCCGGGAGCGGATGGCGGCGGAGGGGCTCACGAACTACTCCTGTCTCCGGAAACGCTGGGAGGATACCGTCATCGGCAGGGACATCGAGCCGCACGACGTCGTCATCGCGGCGTTCTCGCTCGGGTTCTACGACCTCGCCGCCGCCCTCGAAAAACTCGACGCCGCGGCCCGCCGGGCGGTCTACCTCTTCTGGCACGCGGGCGAGTGGCGGGACCCCGACGAGATGGCGCTCTACCGGGCGGTCTTCGGGGAAGAAGCGACCATGCGCAAGGGCTACCCGGACTACATCTACCCCGTCAACATCCTCCACGACGCCGGGATCTACCCGAACGTCCGGATATACCACGCCGTCTGGGACGCGGTCTACGACTCGGTCGAAGATGCCGCCCGGGCCTGGGCGGCGATGCACAACCCCGGGATGGAGGATCTCTCGCCGGTCAGGGACTACTTTTCGCGGACGCTCCGCAAAGACGGGGCCGGGAAGTATGTCGAGACGACGGTGCGGCCGACCGCGGCTGTCTGGTGGGAGAAAGAAGATAGGTGACGCCGCCCTCGCGGATGAGCGGGTCGATGATCACTTCGGCCGCTGCGATATAGCCGAGCGGCCGGGCAGGTTCGCCCTCTTTTCGGTGCGGGCGGGCGCCGACCTCATCGATAATCCCGGTGAGACCGACAACCACGTCGGCGGTGCGATCGGCACCGGCAATATCCGGCGAAGAGATGGGGCGTATGAAGATCCCCGGCTCTCTGGACCTTCCGAAACTCTATCCCGCCGGGCTTCCGGATAAAAACGTTGCCACTCAATAAAGTATATACCGCTATTGTCTCACCATTCACGGACGTATTCACTGTCGAGAATCCATATATCAACTCATCTCCTTCAATTTTACCATGGCAGGAAAGAGTCTGTCAAAAACGTCCACGGTTGCCGTCGCCGGCATCTTCGTGGTTCTTCTGATGGTAGCAGGATGTCTCGGCAACGAGCAGGCAACCACGCCGGAGCGGATCACGGTAACAGGGTCGACCACGGTGCTGCCCATCGCCGAGCAGGCGAGAGAAGCGTTCGAGGCACAGGACGCCTCCGCGGAGATCATGGTGAGCGGAGGGGGCTCAAGTGTCGGGGTCAAGGCCGCCGGCGAGGGTACCGCAGACATCGGCATGTCCTCACGGGACCTCAAGGATGCAGAGACCACAGGTTACCCGGATCTCGTCAAGCACCACATCGCCGATGACGCGATCCTCCTCATCGTCAACCCGGCAAACAACGTCGAGAGCCTCACGCTCGACCAGATACGGGGCATCTATAACGGCACCTACACGAACTGGAACCAGGTT
>JAQVVW010000014.1 GCA_028698765.1 Methanoculleus sp.
TCGTCGTCGACGAGATCCACTCCCTCGCGGGCTCGAAGCGCGGCGTCCACCTCTCGGTGAGCCTTGAACGGCTCGAAGAACTGGTGAAGGAAGCGGGAGGCGGCTTTACGCGGATAGGGTGCTCGGCAACGATCGAGCCCCTCGCCGAGGTCGGCCGGTTCCTGGTCGGCGCCGGACGCGATGTGGAGATCGTCGACACCCGGTTCGCGCGGGAGTTCGACCTGACACTCCTCTGCCCGGTTCCCGACCTGATCGACACCACCCCCGAAGACCTCTCGCGGCACCTCTACTCGACGATCCACCGTCTTGTCCAGGGACACAGCAATACGCTCGTCTTCACGAACACCCGGAACGGCGCCGAACGGATCCTCCACAACCTTCGCGTCCGTTACCCCGAATGGTATACGGAGGAGAACACGGGATGCCACCACGGCTCGATGGGGACGGAGGGGAGGCTCTCCGTCGAGGAGCGGCTCAAATCCGGGAGGGTGAAGGTGGTGACGACCTCGACGTCGCTCGAACTCGGGGTCGACATGCCCCACGTCGACCTCGTCCTCCAGGTGGGGTCCCCGAAGTCCGTCGCGGCGCTCCTCCAGCGGGTCGGGCGCGCCGGCCACCGCCTCGGCGAGGTGGTGAAGGGGCGGATCGTCGTCCTCGACCGCGACGAACTCATGGAGTGCGCGGTGATGCTCCGGGAGGGGCAGAACGGGTTTGTGGACCGGATCCACATCCCGGAGAACTGCCTCGACGTTCTCGCGCAGCACGTCTTCGGGATGGCGCTCGAGGGGGAAGCGCGGATCGATGGGATGCTCGAGGTTATCCGCCGATCGTACTGCTACCGGGACCTCGAGGAGGAAGACCTGATGAGCGTCGTCCGCTACCTCGCCGGAGAGTACGCGGGGCTTGAGGAGCGGCGGATCTACGCGAAGATCTGGCACGACGAGGAGACCGGAACAGTGCGAAAGCGAGGGAGGAACGCCCGGATGATCTACTTCCTCAACTCCGGGACGATCCCGGACGAGTTCTCCTGCGACGTCCTCACACGTGACGGGGTCTTTGCCGGCAACCTGGACGAGAAGTACCTGGAACGGATGAACAAGGGCGACGTCTTCGTCCTCGGCGGTCGGCGCTACCGGTTCGCCTACCGCCGGGGCGGGAAACTCTACGTCGACCCGACGACCGACCGGCCGACGATCCCGAGCTGGTTCTCCGAGAAACTTCCCCTCTCGTTCGACCTCGGGCTGCACGTCCTCCGGTTCAAGGAGATGATGCTTCGCGCGATGGAGACGGGCGAGACAGAAGAGATCGTCGAGGAGCTCCTCGCCGATTATCCCATCGACGAGAACAGCGCACGAAGCATCTGCGCGATCTTCGAGCAGCAGGTGCTTTATCTGGGCGACGAAGCCGTCCCCACGCCCGGGAGGATCGTCGTCGAGGAGCAGGTCGACCGGGAGAACCAGCGCAGGCTCTACTACTTCATGACCAACTACGGGTTGCGGTTCAACGACGGGTTCTCCCGGATCGTCGCCTTCACGATCGCACGGGACGTGACGACGAACGTCTCGGTCGGGATCAGCGATACCGGGTTTCTGGTCTCGATACCGCTCGATAAGCGGGCCGACCCCGCACGCATCCTCCGGGGTATCCGGGCCGACGGGTGCAGCGAGATCCTCAAAGAGGCCGTCGGGGACACCCAGCTCTTAAAGCGGGTCTTTCGGATCAACGCGGCCCGGTCGTTCATGATCCTCCGTAACTACATGGGGAAGCGAAGGAGCGCCCGTCGCCAGCAGGTGAGCGCCGATATGCTGATCTCGTTTGCCAAACGGCTCCCGGGTTTCGCCGTGATGCGGGAGACCTACCGGGAGGTGATCGATGACCGGTTCGAGGCAGAGAATATCCGGCGGATCGTCGACGGGATCGGTGCCGGTGAGATCGAGGTCGTCCTGACCCGCGCCGCGTCCCCGAGCCCGCTCGCGTTCGGGATCGCGACGCTCGGCGTCTCCGACGCGGTCTACGCGCAGGACAAACTCTCGATGCTCCGCGAGTTCCAGCGCCGGGTGATGAGCAGCATCGGGGGCGAGGCGGCGGCATGAACGCGGTCACGGAGGCCGACCTCCTCTCCCGGTTCGGTTTTTACAAGGGCGCGCTTTACGTCAGGGAGCAGTCCCTCTGCGTCGTCTCCGACATCCACATCGGACTTTCCGAGGCGCTCTACCGGCAGGGGCTCCACTTCCCCCTCCACGAGGAGGAGACGCTGCTCAAGCGATTCGAGGCGATCCTCAGCCGGTTCAAGCCGCAGGTCTTCGTCCTCGACGGGGACATCTTCCATGCCTTCGACCGGGTGAGCCGGGAGACGAAGGAGGCGTTCGAGACGATCCTTGCGGCGCTCCGGGCGGAGTGCGAGGTCGTCCTCGTCCGGGGATCGCACGACGTCATGCTGCCGGCGATCCGGGGAGGGATGGTCGAGCGCTACGACCGCGGCGGCTACACGGTGGTGCACGGGGATCAGGCGGTCGACGACCACGGGACGCTCATCATCGGCCACGACCACCCGGCGATCGGGATCGATCTCGTCCGGTTCCCCTGCTTCCTCTACGGCCGGGACGCGGCCCGCGGGAAGGACCTTGTCGTGATGCCGGCGTTCAACCCGCTCTCTCCGGGCGTCACGATCAACTACGCGCGAGGCCGGGACTTCCTCTCGCCCATCCTCCGCCGCGTAGATGCGGGCAGCCTCCAGCCCGTGGTGGAGGTCGACGGCGAAGTGGTCGTCCTCCCGCCGCTCGCGGGCATCCGGCGGTTTACATAAGATTACGCCGCCGGGACCGGGACGCTCATTCAAAACGTATCGAGTTTTCATGCGAAGGACGACGGCCCTCCGGGCCGGAGTTCGAGCACCGTCAGGTGCGAAGAACGCGAAGTTCGGTATAATAACCTGGCAACGCCCCTTCGCGGCTTCGCGTCTTTCGCGTGAGGCCGTATTGTTGCCCATCCCGGTTATCTTACGCGAAGCCGCGAAGGGCGACTTCACCGCAGGGTGCGACGGAGACAGCCGGCATCTCCAGATTTGACGGCTCCGCGTGAGACATCAGTGCCCCCCCATGGGCAATGGGAAAACAGGGGTGTGAAACAGTCCTGTAGCACCCCGATAACCTACGAAAGGCTTACTTCCCCCGCCGGATGACCCTTCCGAAGGAGAACGGTGTCGGGCCCGGCACGGTTGCCGGAAACGTCCCCTCCGCCGCCCGCCGGACGTCCTCGATCGAGTAGAAGGCCTTCGGGTTGAACTCATGGATGGCGTCCTCCACGTCGCGCATATTTTTGCGCTTGACCACCGAGAAGATGACCTTGCCCGGGCCCACCTTCCCCTGGGCGTCGAGGACGGTCACCCCGTAGCCTGCGGCGCGGAGGTAGTCGATGAGGTTCGTCGCGTCGCGCTGGGTGATGATCCGGATGAGCGCGAGCCCCATCGCCAGCCGCTCCTCGACAAGCATTCCGATGTAGTTCCCGGTGGCGAACCCGGCCGCGTAGGCGAAGTAGTTGAGAGGGTTCGTGAGGTTCTGAAAGATCTGGCCGACGGCAATGATCCAGATGAAGACCTCGACGAACCCGAGGACGGGGGCGACCAGTTTCATCCCGCGGGAGACGAAGATGATCCGCATCGTCCCGATGGTGACGTCGCAGATACGTGCGAGGAAGATGAAGACCGGGACGACGACCAGGGAGAATAACTCCGGGTCGATACCAGGGACGGCACCGAGCATGGATTATGGTTGACGAGCGGGCGATATAGTATTATCCGTATTCAAATATATGTCGGACACAAAAAATCCTATAAAATCCATCTTTGAGGATATCACCTGGAATAGCCGGGAGAACACCGGAGTGCGGCACGCAGATCATACGAAAGAAGGTGGGATCGGGATCTTCGCCTGCTCCCTGAGCGAGAGATCTCCCCCAGGGGGTGCCGGATGCGGCCGGAGACCTGCCGGCCGTACGTACGAGCGCATGGGCGCCAGGAGATTGCCGTAAACCAGATTATAGCCACATTCCAGGGCGTTTTCACCCTACAGCGCAGATTACGGCCGAAATTACCATGAGATAGCCTTATAGTATCTGGGCCCAATCAGGCACAGTGTGGTGATATACCATGTCGAAATGCTACAGCTGTGGAGCGGAGATCAACCCGAAGAAGACGCGATGTCCCCGGTGCGGGGCAAAAGTCGAAGCAGGAACGGGAAAACAACCACAGGCAGGAGTTGCAGGAGGGCGGCGGTAAAGACCCCCTGAAACCTTCTTTTCCCGGACCTTTTTTAGTCCTCCTCTTCTTCCATCCGGTAGCGCGGGGATGTGCGCCACCAGTAGTAGGCCTCGTAGATGAAGAGTGCGAGCAGCACTGCGCAGGCGCCGAAGAAGAAGCCCATCACCAGATCGTGGACCGGCAGCGCCCCGGCAGCATCGGGAACGGGAGCCTGGAGCGTCGAGATCTCCTCCCCGGTCCCGGCGTAGTTATCCCCGTTTCCGGTCACGGACTTTGAGACGGGCGTAACGCCGCCGAACGGCAGCACCGCCGGGAGGATTGACCAGAGCCCGATGCTTGCAAGGACGACGATCCCGAAGAGCGTCGTGTATTTCTTCAGCACCGACCGGAGATCGCTCACCGGCGATGCGATGATGAAAACCTGGTTCGCAAGCCCGTAGACCTTCACCTCGCGTCCCTTCTCGCTCCAGCGGGTCTCCATAACCTCGAGAAGCCCGGCGGCGAGAAGGTTCTCGATGTGATACGAAGCGGTGGTGATGGGGATCTTCATCCGCCGGGCAACCTCCGAAGACGTCAGCGGCCCGCCGCCGAAGGCCTGGATAACCGCGTTTGCCGTCTGGCTCGCCATCGCCCGGGCGATCTTCTGTGCCTGTTCATCGCCCGGCTGGATAACTACGATATCATTCGCCATGGAGTGCTTCTATGATTCGGTTGCGCCCGTACTCGAGCGCCTCCTCGAGCCGGGAGGCGTCCGTGCCCGCGCCCTGTGCAAGGTTCGGCTTGCCGCCGCCCTTCCCGCCGAGGATGCCGCAGACCTCCCGCACGATATCGACGGCGCTCACCGCCGGGGCGCCCGACGTCGCCACCACTTTCACCGTTCCGTCTCCCGACGCAAAGAGCGCCACGCCGCCCTCTTCAGCGACGGTCGTTGCGAGTGCGACGAGCTCCTTATGAGTTGCATCGAGGGTTCTGACGACGACCCGGACCCCGTCCACCACCTCGCCGTCGAGATTCTGCATCTCGAGGTCGACCACTCTCTTCTGGAGACGCTCGATCTCTTTCTTCTGTTCCTTCCATTCCGAGAAGAAACGCGCCGTCGTTGCCGGCAGATTCTCGGGCTGGACGCTCACCACGTCGGCAGACTCCTGGAGGAGGTCGGCCTGGTGCTGCATGGCATGCACGGCAGCGACACCGGCCGCAAAGACCAGCCGCTCGACGCCGTCCTGGATATGCTCGACGCCAAGGATCCGGATCGGCCCGATCTCGCCGGTTGCCCGGACGTGTGTTCCCGCACACGCCTGGACGTCGGCACCGACCTGCACCGTCCTGATCTCCCGGCCCGGCGGGACGCCGCCCTGGTAGAGGCCGAACCCGTACTTCTGCTCGGCCTTCGTCCGCTCCTCAAGGTGGACGTAGACCGGCGTATCGGCCATGACCAGCCGGTTCGCCTCAAGCTCGATTCTCCTGAGCTCATCGGGCGTGATGTGCTTGTAGTGCCGGATGTCCAGGCGGGACACCTCGCTTCCCTTCTGGGCGCCCGCCTGGTGCACATGGACGCCGAGCACCTCTTTTGCGGCGTGCAGGAGAACGTGGGTCGCCGTGTGGTGGCGCATCAGCGACCACCTGCGCTCCTCGTCCACCATACCCTTCACCCGTTCGCCGCGCTTCAGGGGACCTCCTGTGACCCGGTGGAGGATCACCTCGCCGAGTTTCACGACCTCCTCCACCCGCACCATGCTCTCGGACGCCACCAGGGTGCCGGTATCGGACGGCTGGCCACCTCCCTCGGGGTAGAAGAGCGTCTGGTCGAGCACCGCTGTCCCATCGAAGTAATCCAGCACCATCGCCTCGAACTCGACCTCGCAGGGCAGTTCATAGTAGAGCTTCTTCGTCGGGGGGAGGGAGGCTGCACGCTCGCGGTAGGCATCGAGCGGGTCTTCTCCCTTCGCCTCCTTCTGCGTCTCCGAGTGTGTATCGGCGATCAGCGAGTAGAAGTTGTCGGGGATCTCCACGACGGCGCCCTCGGCGGCAGCGACCTCCTTCACCATCTCAGGCGGGATACCATGCGAGTCGTAGAGGGTGATCACCTCTTCGAGGGGAACCCGGGAACTCTTTGCCCTATAGTTCCGGGCGATCTTCTGGACGATCCGTGTCCCGCGCTCAAGGGTGCTTGCGTATCTCGCCTCCTCGTTCTCCACGATCTCCCGGACTCTATCAACCTCCTGCCCGAAGGTCTCGATCCCCACGGCCCGCATCTGCGCCTCCACGAGGTCGGCGAGATCCTCGTCCATCGAGAGGTCGTTCATCATCCGGAGCGTCCGGCGAAGCACAAGCCGTGCGAGGTAGCCCTCGCGGACGTTCGAGGGGACGATACAGTCCCCGAGCATATAGGCGAGACAGCGGGTGTGGTCGGCGATCGAGTATACCTTCTCGATCGGAACGACGATCCGCTCGAGCCGGTCGACGGGTACGTCGATAGCCTCGGCGACCTTCCTCCGGAGGTTATGGAGGTTCGTTCCGGAGATGTCCATCACCCCGGCGAACCGGGCGCTGAGCCCCATGATCTTCGTGAACTCCGGGCTGTCGAGGAGGTTCTCGAGGTGAGACGAACGCGTCAGGCGGCTCACCATCTCCGGGAAGACCGCATCGTAGATCGTCGGCGAACCCTTCGAGGCCCAGACGAACCGCTCGAGGCCGTAGCCGGTGTCCACGATATTCAGCCGCATCGGGTAGTAAGACACCCCGTTCACGTCGACGGGCGGCTGATCGGTCTTCTGCCGCCCGAGATTCATGAAGACCAGCGTCGCGACCTCGAGGCCGCCGATCAGCACCTCGACGGACGCTCCGGCGTTCCCGCCGCCGTACCAGGGGTGCTCCTTGTAGCTGACCCGGGCGGGATCGCCGCCGATGGACGCGATGAACTCGTCGCAGAGGGCGACCGTCTCGTCTTTCCAGTAGATCTGGTCCTCCGGGGTGTTGAAGGCGTGGTGCGCCATCATCTCAAAGAGCGTCAGGTGGCGCCCCGACCGGCCGACCGAGTCGAGGTCGTTCAAGCGGATACAGGGCTGAGAGATGGTCAGCGGGTTCGCCGGCGGGGGAACGACCCCACTCGTGACGAACGGCTGAAAATCGGCGATGGACGCGATGGTGAGGTAGATATCGTCTCTCCACCGGGCGACTACTGGATATCGTTCGAGGCGTGTATGGCCGTGCCGCTCGAAGAACGAGAGGAACGCCTCCCGCATCTCATCAACGGTATGGGGCTTGAAGACCGGGTTGCCGATGAAGTTGTACGTCACGCAGGGGGCGTCGCCGCAGAACTCCTGTTCGGGGTCCCGGGTCCAGAAGGCTGACCCGCAGCTCTTGCAGACCTTCCGCTCAAACCCTTCTGACCTGAAATAATCGAGCGTATATTCATCCTCGAGCATTAAAATCACGCAGCATAAATCTGTTGGATTGTGCGCGATATAGTTGTTTGTGCAGGCTATTCATACTTTCCATGTATCCTGATACCAGAGATTGTAAGATTCATATAACCCCGTTCTCTCGGCGATGCGCACCGCAAGAATGTGCCAGCATTCGCGCCCCCGGAAGAGGAAATCGCTGCAGGTGCAGAAATCTCCTTCGACGATATATTCGCTGCTCCGGCCCACCACGACGAAGAAATCCAGGTAACGCTTCACCTGCCCTGCGTCGACGGCCTCGAGCGCCTTTCTCCCTCGCTCGCCGTAGACACGCTCAATGCAGGCGCGGAACTCCGGCGTCAACGCCTGGTCATGCTCCATCTTCTGCCAGAGACCCCTCATGGAACTACCACTACGTGTGGCGGATCAGGGATATAATGCCACCGCATGCGGGACGCGAGAGCCTCCATGGCCGGGGCCTCGAGCGCATAATGGGTGGATTCGAGGCAGGGGATGGGCGATGCACGGGCTACGCTGTGTTTCAGTTCCGCCGAGAGGAACGCCTCCGCCCCGAGGTCGACTGCCTCTTGGATCAGGTCGGGGCCAAACCCGCTCCCCCCCACGACGGCGAGGCGTCGGATCGTTCCCACCTCGCCGTAGATCCGAATTCCTCCGCCAGGGAGGCGGCGGGTGATCTCTCCGGCGTCGAGGGAGCAGTCGCCGACGAGGCCGGCGGTCATCCGCTCGCACCGGAGAAGGCCGAGTTTCGCCGCGAGGACGTCGTTGACGCCGCCCTCCGCATAGTCGAAGTTCGTGTGCATCACGTAGAGGTTCATGTCGGCGGAGAGGACGGCCCGGAGCAGGCGCGAGATCGGGCCCCGGACCGCCGTGATCGGGTTCCAGATGGGCGTATGGTGGACGACCAGCATATCCGCGCCGGCACGGACTGCAGCCTCCACCACCCTCTGCGTAGCGTCGAGCGCAGAGCAGACGGTCTCGATCTCGTCTTTTCCCTCGACGACGAGACCGATCTTCCCTGCGTCGTATTCTTCGGCCAGTTCGGGCGGAGCAACCTGCTCCAGCGCGGCGATAAACCTCCCGATATCCATATGGTACCCCATATGAACCTCACGGGATAAAAAGGGTAGATGAGGATGCCGTCTCCCGACCCGGTTCCTCCCGTCAAATAAATTTCATGCTCGGAACATTTTGCATATCCCGGGAGTAAATGGGCCATTATCATATAATGACGATGGACGTGGAGTTGATCAAATAGAAATAATTATTTCCCTGAAAAACCGAGATTCAATCGTTATCTTTCGGAGACAGAACATGCTGAAGAAACTTATCATAGGAATGATGCTCCTCGTTCTCTGCGCCGGCATCCCTGCCGTTTCCGCGCAGTTCGGAGGAGACCAGGCGTGGTACCGCGTCCACTGCAACATCGACGGTGCCAATGTCTACTTTGACGGCCAGTACCAGGGCACCACCTACGGAGGGGCGCTCGACGTCCCGGTCTACACCACCGGGACGCCCTACAACACCGTCCGGGTCGAGAAGAGCGGCTACCAGACCTACTCCGCCAACCTGCCGTCGAGTCCCGCAGCCGGCGAGACCAGAGACGTCTACGCGACGCTGCAACCGGTTGAGACCGCCGGTTCGATCCACGTCACGTCAAGCCCCTCCGGCGCGGCGATCTACCTGAACGGGAACTACCGGGGCACAGCACCGCTCACTATTCAGAGCCTCTCCCCCGGCACCTACACTCTTGAAGCCGAACGCTCGGGTTACCGGTCTGATCTGAGCACTGTGACGGTCAGGGCGGGGCAGCAGTCGAACATCCAGTTCACCCTGACTCCGATCGAGCAGTACGGGGCGATCAAGGTCACCTCCAGCCCGTCGGGTGCGTACGTCTACATGGACGGGGTCTACAAGGGCCGGACACCCCTGACGCTCTCCAGCGTCTCGACACAGAAGCACAACATCGAGCTCGATCTATCCGGCTACTATGATTGGAGGACGACCGTGACCGTGAGCACCGGCGTGACCAGTTACGTCAACGCCCACCTCACCTCCATCCCCTCCGAGACAACCGGCGCCATCGACGTGGTCTCCTACCCGGCAGGCGCGGACGTCTTCCTCGACAACAAGTACCAGGGCAAGACCCCCGCGGCAGGCGTATACACGATCTCGAACGTCCCGGTCGGCTCCCACACGATGAGGGTAGCCCTCTCCGGCTACCAGGACTACACGTCGTCGGTCGGCGTCAGCGCCGCGACCACGAGCCACGTCACCGCGACGCTCCAGCCCGGCCAGTCGACCTCGACCGGCTCGATCTCGGTCACCTCCTCCCCATCGGGGGCCGAGGTCTACATCGACAACGCCTATAAAGGCATCACCCCGCTGACCGTCGACGGCGTTGCCACCGGCACCCACGCGGTCAGGGTAGCGCTCAGCGGTTACGGCGACTGGGCGACCACCGTTCAGGTCGGCGCCGGAAGCACCGCCTCGGCCTCGGCCTCGCTCTCGCCTGCGCCGACCCAGGCTCCCCACGCGGGCGTGGCACCCTTTGCCGTGATAGGCGCGCTCGGGATCCTCGGGCTTTTCGTCGCGCTGCACAGGCGGGACTGAACACAAAAAATCCATCTTTTTTGGCGCAAAATCCAACAGACGCCCGGTACGCCTCTCCCGGAGGCTATACCGAATAGAGCCTGCCGGGATGCACGTATACCCTGCAAGATATTACCTAAAGTAATAATCAACACCTATAAATATTCTGAAAGAGAATATACGTTCATGGAAAAGTCCCTCGACCTCATCAATGCCCGGATACGCGACGGTAGTGCACGAGTTGTCACCGCCGACGAGATGCCGGGCATTGTCGACGAACTGGGAGAGGAAGGGGCACTGGCGGAGGTCGACGTCGTCACGACCGGGACGTTCGGGGCAATGTGCTCTTCCGGTGCCTTCTTCAACTTCGGGCACGCCGACCCCCCCATCCGGATGGAACACGTATGGCTCAACGACGTTGAGGCCTATGCGGGAATTGCAGCGGTCGACGCCTACCTGGGCGCAACCCAGGAGGCCGAGTCCAGGGACCAGGTCTACGGCGGCGCCCACGTCCTCGAGGAACTCGTCGCGGGAGGCACTGTCGAACTGCGGGCAACCTCCCACGGGACCGACTGCTACCCGCGCCGAAGCATCACGACGGAGCTGCTGCTCGAGGACATGAACCAGGCGATCATGGTCAACCCGAGGAACTCCTACCAGCGCTACAACGCGGCGTCGAACACCACCGACCGGACGCTCAACACCTACATGGGCACCCTCCTCCCGCGGTGCGGCAACGTCTCCTACTCCGGCGCAGGAACCCTCTCGCCGCTCGCAAACGACCCCGATTTCCGGGTCATCGGGAGCGGCGTCCCGATCTTCCTTGCCGGTGCAGAAGGTATGATCGTCGGCGAGGGAACGCAACACTCCGCCGGGGGCGGATTCGGGACGCTGATGGTGACCGGGGACATGAAGCAGATGCGCCAGGAGTTCCTCCGCGCGGCGGTGATGAACGGCTACGGCGTGACGCTCTATATCGGCGTCGGCGTCCCGATACCGGTCCTCGATACCGGGATCGTCCGGAGCACCGCGGTGCGTGACGAGGATATCCTGACCGACATCATCGATTACGGCACGCCCCGGCGTGACCGCCCGGCGCTTGCGAGGGTCAGCTATGCCGACTTAAAGAGCGGATCGGTCGAGATCGGTGGTGAGACCGTCCGGACGTCGTCGCTCTCCAGTTACCGGGGGGCCCGGGCGGTTGCGCAGGAACTCAAGGCCCGGATCGAGGCGGGGAAGATGGAACTTGCCGTCCCCACCCGCCGGATCGACCCGAAAAAACGCGCAAAACCTATGCGGGAGACAGCCGTCACCCCCCGCGTCCGCGATATCATGAACCGGCAGGTGATCAGCATCACCGAGGACGAGGAGATCCGGGTGGCGGCAAAGCGGCTGCTCCGGGGCGAGACGAACCACCTCCCGGTCCTCGACGGCAACGGCGCGCTGGTCGGGATCATCACCACCTACGATGTCTCGAAGGCAGTGGTGAACAACGGACGGCTCCGTCAGGTGAAAGACATCATGACCCGGAACGTGATCAAGACGATACCCGACGAACCGGTGGACATAGCCGCCCAGAAACTGGAGCAGAACAACATCAGCGCGCTCCCGGTGGTGGACGCGACGAACCGGGTGGTCGGCATCCTCTCGGCGATCGATCTCGGGAAACTCTTCGGCGGGAGGCGGCGGCAATGAAACTCCTGCTCTCCTTCACCCGGAAAGGGAAAGCCGATCCGGGAAGAGAACCGGTCATCGCGCGGGTGGTGAAGGAGACCGGCGTCCTCATCAACGTCGAGAAGGCCAACATCGACTCGATGGCGGGGGAGGTGCTGATCGACGTCCCGGAGAGCAGCGCAGACCAGATCCGGCAGCGCCTTGAGGAACTCGGGGTCTCGGTTCATGTGATGGAGAACGCTATCGCCCGCAACGAGGAGGAGTGCATCGACTGCGGGGCCTGCATCAGCATCTGTCCCCAGGAGGTCTTCTCCTTCGATGAGGAGTGGCAACTCCGGGTGAGGTCTGAGCGCTGCGTCCTCTGCGGAAAGTGCATCCAGGCGTGCCCGCACGGCGCTCTCTCGCAACAGGGATGATCCGGGAACATTTCGAGTACCGGCAGACGATCGCGACGATCCTCGCGGACGACCCTCGCCAGGTCGAGGCGGCGAAATC
>JAQVVW010000281.1 GCA_028698765.1 Methanoculleus sp.
GTGGAGTCGGAGTGCCGGGTATGAAAGTGAAGGTCCGCCGGGAGCAGCCCGAGACGCCGGATCTCTTCCGGCATGGGCTTTTCGAATACGATGTCTTTATAATAGTGCATGGGGCGTCTGTCTGATCACCAGTGGGTTGCCCGGGATGAAAAAAGGTTGCCCGTTCTCCGGAGACGGGCAGGATCGGCACCTATACCCGCTCCGGTTCGATCGTTATCTGCTCCCGCAGCCAGCCGATGGCGGCGTCCAGGTGGCCTTCGGTGAAATACCGCACGTCGATGCCCGTAAAGTCCACGAAGAGCCCCGGCAGGCGGTTCATCCACTCTTCCCACTTCTCGCCGCCGACGATCGCGATCCGGTCGACCTTCCCCATCCCTGGCCAGTCCTTGAGCCTCTCCCAGTAACCGTGCGGTTTCCAGCCGTGGAAGTTCACGATCACGAAGAGTATCCGGAGAACCGGGTGGTTTTTCTCCGCGTCCCGGAGTGCCGGGATCAACGTCCCTTCGTAGTCGTTTGCCGTCATCTCGCCGTCGAACCGGAACCCGACGACGTTTCCCGCACCCGTTGCCATCCCCTTGAGCATGGCGCCCCCTCTCCAGGGCGGATTAAAAAAGGTTCCGGCCGTCACCCGGCCGGGGGCTCTTCGGCGACCACCAGCCGCTCAGTGATCTCTTCCTTTGAGAACTCCTGAAGGCGGCGATTCCCTATGAGTGCGACGATGATCGAGCCGATGAGGACGAATATCATATCGAGCATGGTGTCGTCGAGACCGTGCTGGAGGTTGGTCCCGAGGACGGTGTCGAACGTCCACTCGTAGATCTCCCAGAACCCTTCCATCGCCATCGCGGCGATGACGATGAACCCGACGATCATCCACCTTGAGAGATTCAGGCTGCTGAACCGGTCGAGGAGCAGGACGATGGCGAAGGCGAGTATCGAGACGGTTATCCCGGCGATGAGGTGGGCGATCTTGTCGTAGTAGGGGTAGTAGAGCAGGTAGTATCCCTGGATCTCGCCGGCGACGTGGAGGTAGAGCAGGAAGGCGATGAGGAGATTGACCTGCCAGGGGAGCGTGACGCTCCACTTGCGGGTGGCGATGGCGGGAACCAGGGTCAGGAAAAGCCCGATAACGCCGGTGAAGACCTGTGAGTATTCGCCGAACGAGAATGCGATGAGGATGTTTACCGCGATGAGGAACTGGAAGAGGTAGGCAAGATAGAGGCCGGCGGGTCTCTTCATGTCATGACGTTGGGCGGTGTTTCGGAAACATCTTCTGCACGGTGGTCTGCCGGCCTCACCATTCCTCGACCCGGATATCGATGCCCGCGAGTTTCCGGTAGATCCGGCGTTTTCGCACCTCACGCCGGTAATCATAGACGAAGTACTCGTAGGTGTCCCAGACTGTCACCCAGTTCAAGATGGTGATGAGGCCGGTGAGCAGGACGGCGACAGAGCCGTCAAGATACCCGGCAAAGACCGTGACGAAGAGGACGGCGACCGTTGCGTTGAATATGGCGAGGGCGAGGCTGATCCTGCCTTCCCGGCGAGAGACCCGCATGTCGTCGTCGAGGTCGGCGATACGGAACGAGAAGTGCCGCCGGATCGCCTCCGGGAGGAGCGCAGTCTCCCCGGGAGTGAGCGACTTCCGCGGGAGGCTGACGGCGATGCCGGCGATCTTCTTGATGTTGCACCCGTCAAGGTAACTCGCGATGTAATCTTCGGCAAACTCCGTGACCTCCCGCGCGGGGAGAGGAGACGGGTCGTCCGGGTCGAGGAGTTGATCCAGCGATTTGAACCGGAACCCGATCTCGAGCGCCCCGTCCCGCTCAGTCCTCGTGACCCTGACTTCCTGCATACCGTATCCCGGGCGACCCGCTACGCCTCCCTCCAGATTCGTATTGCGGCGTGATGAACATTTGCCCCGGAATATCCGGCTCTATCCTTGAAAAAGAGTGAGATGCCGTCGCTCACACGGGAGGCGGCGGGACCTCTGCCTTTGCCGGTGTGCCGGTGCCGAAGGCGTCGCGGAGGTTCGCTTCGTCCGTCTCCGAGAGCGACGTCCGGATGACGTGACCCCCGTACTCCTTGATGGCGTCGACCACCTTATCCGGCGTCATCTTCTTGATGAGCAGGAAGATCGCGGAGTTGCCCGGCTTGACGTTCTCCGCGACCTCTCCGATGAACCTGTCGTCGATGCCGTAGTCGGAGAAACGCCCGGCGAGTGCCCCGGCGATCGCGCCGATTGCAAGTCCGAAGATCGGCGCGAAGAAGATCAGGCCGATCAACAGTCCCCAGAAGGCACCCGAGAGCGCTCCCATGCCGGCCAGGTTGGTGGCCTGCTTGATCTCGGTCTTCCCGTCCCGGCGGTGGACGACGACCACCAGGTCTTCCAGCTCGATGATGTGCTCCTTCGTCAGTTGAACGAGCCGGTCCCGGACCCGGAACGCGGTATCCTCGCCTTCATAGGCGATGGCGACCAGGTCGCTCATGGCTCTCTTCCTCCAGGTGACATGCGCCGGGGATATCTCTCGGCGTATATAAACCCTACTCCTCCCCGGCGCCCAGCAGTTCCCCGATCCACCGGGTCTCGTCCCAGCTCTCGAGGAAGAGTTTCACCGCGATCGTCAGGGGTATGGCAAGGAAGACCCCGACCACTCCGAGGATGAATCCCCAGAAGACGACGGAGAAGAGAACGACGAACGGTGAGAGGTTGAGGTCCCGCCCGGCCATCCGGGGGAGGACGAGGTTCTCTGCGGCGGCGTCGATGATGGCGATCGCGGCGATGACGGCGATGGCTCCGGCCGGCCCGAACTCGATGAACGCGAGGAGGGTGGGAGGGATCGCGGCCACGACGAGGCCGATGTAAGGGACGTAACTCAGGACGAAGGCGAAAAAGCCCCAGAGCAGCGCGAAGTCGACCCCGAGGACGGCGAGGAAGAGAGCGGTCCCGGTGCCGGTGATCAGGTTCACCTTCGTCCTGACGACGACGTACTCGATGAGGAGCCGGCCCGATTGGACGAGGTGCCGGTAGGGAGGGCTCTCTACTCCCAGGTAGCGCGTGAGAACGGCTGCTATCCGGGGCGCTTC
>JAQVVW010000282.1 GCA_028698765.1 Methanoculleus sp.
GGCCATGCTCGAGGTGCTCCGCGAAGCCCGGCGCCGCTCGAACCGGAAGGGTCACCTGACCCTGAAACTCCGCGACATGGGCGGGCTGATCCGGGTGGCGGGAGACCTCGCCCGGCAGGAGGGTGCGGAGATCACCTCGGCCAGGCACGTCCTTGCCGCGAAGTCGACCTCCCGCTCGATCGAGGACCAGATCTCCGACGAGTACATCCGGCGGACCCGCGACTACGACCTCGCCGTCGTGGAAGGAACCAAGGTCGGCCGGGTGAACGGGCTTGCGGTGATGGGCAGCGACTCGGGCTCGATCCTCCCGGTGATGGCCGAGGTGACCCCGAGCCAGGGGGCGACCGGCACGGTGATCGCGACCGGTATGCTCAAAGATATCGCCAAAGAATCGATCACGAACGTCAGCGCCCTGATCAAGAAGTTCACGGGGAAGGACATCCGGAACATGGACATCCACGTCCAGTTCATCGGCACCTACGGCGGTGTCGAGGGCGATTCGGCTTCCGTGACCGTGGCGACGGCGGTGATCAGCGCCATCGAGAACATCCCGGTGCGCCAGGACGTCGCGATGACGGGCTCGCTCTCGGTCAGGGGCGACGTCCTCCCCATCGGCGGGGTCACCTACAAGATCGAGGCGGCGGCAAAGGCCGGGATCAGGAAGGTGATCATCCCGCGGTCGAACCTCGACGATGTCCTGATCGAGGAGCGCTACCGCGCGATGGTCGAGGTGGTGCCGGTCGATCACATCGAGGAGGTCCTCGAGAACGCGCTCGTCCCCGAGAACCGCGAAGGATTCATATCGAAACTGCGGAAACTGGCGGTCAACCCGACCGCCGTCTTCGACCCGAACGCCGGGCGCTCTGTGGTCTGATGCCTTATGGCTGAAGTGAGATACTACGATATCCGGTGCGTACGGGGCGAGATTACCCTGGTCGATATCGACAGCGGGGTGGTCGAGTCCGCGGGCACCTCATTTTTTGACAAAGCCGTGGTCCGGGTGCTCGGACCGAAAGGATGGGGCATCCTCACCCGCGATCACGTCGATCTTGACTCGAGACGCGAGGTGGAGAGCCTCGTCGAGGCGGCATCGCGTCTCGCCGCGGTCACGGAGGATCATCTCGACCTTGCCGACGCACCGCGCGGCGTGCTTCCGGTTCCTCCGCTTGTGGAGGACCCCCGGGAGGTCGATCTCGAGGAGAAGACCCGGTTGCTTGCCGGGATCGAGGAGGCGGCACGCGTGCCGGGGGTGGGAAACACCCGGGCGCGCTACACCGAAGGGATCGACTCCGTCCGGTTCCTGGACTCGAGCGGGAACGAATACGCCTACGAGGCCGTCCGGTCCGGGTTCTCGGTCCTCGCGATCGCGTCCAGGAACGGCGTCATGCAGATGGGGAGCGAACGCGATCACATCACCACGGGGTTCAACCTCCGCGGTAAGCAGGATCTCGGCCGGAAGGCGGGCGAGGTCGCGGTCTCGCTCCTCGACGCGAAGATCCCGAAGGGGGGTGCGAAACGGGCGGTGCTCGACCCGGAGCTTGCGGGGGTCTTCACCCACGAGGCGGTCGGCCATGCGAGCGAGGGCGACCTCGTCCGCGAAGGCGCATCGGTTCTCGGGGGGAAGATCGGTGAAGCGATCGGCTGCGCGGGACTGGTCATCGTCGATGACCCCACGCTCCATGAGTTCGGTTTCATGCCTGTCGACGCCGAAGGCGTCGCGGTAGAGCGGACAGAGATCGTCCGCGACGGCATCCTTCGGTCGTACATCCACAACCGCGAGACTCTTGCGGCGATCGGAAACGGGGTTCCCGGCCACGCCCGGTCGGAGCACGGGGCGCCGCCGATCGTCCGGATGAGCAACACCTTCATCGAGAACGGCGACGCGACCTACGACGAAATCCTCGAGGAGTGCCGGGACGGCATCCTCCTGATCGGATCAAGAGGCGGCCAGGTCGATCCCGGCCGCGGCGTCTTCCAGTTCAATGCGGAGTACGGCTACCTCATCGAGGGCGGCGAGATGGCCGGCATGGTCCGGGACGTCTCGCTCTCGGGCGAGATCCTCTCGACGCTCCACAACATCGCCCTGATAGGAAACGACCGAAAGATGAGCCCGGGATACTGCGGGAAAGGCGGGCAGAGCGTCCCGGTCAGCGACGGCGCGCCGCATCTCCTGCTCGAGGGCGCAACCATCGGGGGGCGCGGCGAATGAACGGCGATGATCTGATCGAGAGGATTCTCCGGGAGGGAGAACGCCAGGCGGACGAGATCGAGGTCTTCTACGCCCGAGGACTGAGCATCGGGGCCGAGATCAAGAAAGGAGTCCTCGGGAACGCCGAGGAGTCGGAAGCCTGGAGCATGGCCGTCCGGACGCTCAGGGACGGGCGGATAGGGTTCTCGGCCACGAGCGATCCCGACCGCTGGCAGGAATGCCTGGACGCGGCGCTTGCGAGCGGCCGGCTCGCCACCCCGCAGCAGTGGGGCGGGTTCCCGAAACCGGCCGACCTCGCGGGAACTCCTTCTGCAAACGACGAGAATCTCGTCGTCGCGGTGGAGGACGCGGCAAGGATGGTCGACGATCTCCTCTCCGGTGCTGCGGAGCACCCGGTGGAGGTCGTCGGCGGGGGCGCGAATCTTGCCCGGTCGTACTTCGCGGTCGCAAACTCGAACGGCGTCTTCTACGGCATGGACCGGACAGCGGCGTCGGTCTCCCTCGAGACGATCCGGGAGCAGTCCACGGGTTACGAGTTCGACGCCTCCCCGTTCCTCGCGGAGATCGACCCCCGGTCGGTCGGGGGGCAGGCGGCCTGGCTTGCCGCCCGCTCCCTCGGTGGCCGGGAGATCGAGACCGGCCGCTACGATATCGTTCTCTCCCCGATAGCGGCGGCAAGCCTCATCGGGCAGGTCCTCCTCCCGGCCCTCTCCGGGCGGAACGTGAAGGCCGGCCGGTCGTTCCTTGCGGAGAAGGTCGGCGAACAGGTCTTCGACGAATGCCTCTCCGTCTACGACGACCCGTTTGCCCCCGGCCTAGGGAGCACTGCCTTCGATGCGGAAGGCGTCCCGACCCGCCGCCTGGTCTTCGTGGA
>JAQVVW010000283.1 GCA_028698765.1 Methanoculleus sp.
GACGGCGTTTACCGGCTACCGCAAGACGACGGTGCAGGTCCGGCGGCGGGCGACCGGCCCCGGCCCCATCCTCCCGGCGATGGGTGAGGTGGAGGGCTACGAGATCCACATGGGCGAGACGGAGCGCCGCGAGCTCCCCGAGGCGTTCGCCGGGGAGGGGGCCGCAACCCCCGACGGCCTGGTCTTCGGGACTTATATGCACGGCCTCTTCAGAAACGCCGGCGCCGTAAACGCCCTCCTTACCTACCTCTCGGAGCAGCGGGGCGTAGCCTTCGACCCGATGACGGACGCGAGCGGAGGCGCCCTCGGCGCCGCGGATGCGTACGACGAACTTGCCCGTCATTTCGAGGAGCACGTGGATATGGAGGCGATTCTGGCGTGGTTTCGGGATGGCGAGCGGGGGGGGTAGGGGCGGGGGCAGTGCCCGGGCATTGTCGGGGAAAAAACGGGTCTGAGTGATCTCCGGGAGATCATATGATCTCCGGAGCGAGTACGGATACCCGCAACGCCTTTCCTCCCCTCCCGGTGGAAGGCTGCACCTCAAACGCCGGCAGCCCGGCCATCAAAAAAGAGAAAACCCGCTCCGGCCCTTTCAGATGAAGAACCGGAACGCAATCCAGGCAATGAGCACCATGATCGCCGAGTACTTCAGCCCCGCGATCAACCGGCCTTCGCCCATGATACCCGCTGCAAGCCCCGAGAAGAACCCCTGGATCAGCGCCGAGTGGCTGAAGATCCGGTTGTAGAGGAAGAGGTCGACGTTGCCCATGAACGACTGGGCCGAACTTGAGCCCGACGCGGCCACCGCCTCGCCCGCCTCCGCCATCGTGGTGAGGAATGTGCCCGAGAGCACCCCGATGACGAAGAGGAAGACGAAGAACGACATCACGACGATGATCATGTAGATCATCATCCCGCTCTTGCGCTCCGACTGCAGGTTAAAGAACTCGTAGGCGTCGTGTGCCGCCGCCCGCAACACCTCGCTCACGTCGCCGCCGGCGGAACTCGCGTGGGCGATCAGGTCGACGCTCCGTTCCGCGAGCGGGGTCTTCACAGTCTTCCCGAACCGCTTGATGGCCTCCACGAACGGGACGCCCCAGGACATCTCGGTATCCAGTTTGCGGATATGCGGCGTGAGCGCCCCATACTCGCCTTCCGAGACGATATGGATGGCATGCGGGAGCGTCATGCCCGAATCGTTCATCCCGGCAACATCGCGGAAGAAGTTCGGGAGCGACGCTTCGACGCTCGATATGCGCCACGCCTCCTTGAAATCGAGGAGGGCAAGCGGCACGATGGCGATGAGGAGCGCGAAGACGAAGAAGTCGTCGATGATCGTCGTCGTGAAGAGGGCGCTGATGCCGTAGGATGACACTATGCTCACGAACCCGCCGATGAAGAGGAGAAGCGCGGCCGGAATGGATAGGAAGAGGACGGTGTAGGGCTCCTCCATCATCACCTTGAGCGGGTGTTTGAGGAACCGGTAAAACCCTTCCTGGTACTTCCGCCGGTTCTCAACCCTGCCGAAGATCTCCTGGTCCTGCTCTACGAACCGCTCGGAGTCCGGGCCGTCCACCGGAGCCACCTCTCCATCCGTGGGTTTCCGGTTCAAGAAATCGTTGAAAAGGTCTTTAAATCCCATATCACACCTCCGGGGTCATAGAACTGATCAGAACGATGAACATCATGCTCCCGAACGGGACGATCAGGTAGATGATGATATAGAGAAAGAACGGATTCGAGTCGCCGGAGATGAGCGTCATGATCGACTGCAGGATGATCAAGAAGAGCATACCGGCAACCATCGCAGTGACGTAGGACTCCGCGATCAGCCCGAGCGTCTCTAAAAACGTCTTCTGCTGCTGATTGTTCTCGAGCGTGTACTGGTGAGCCTTGGTGCGGAAGTACTCCGTGAGGTTGCTCCCGCTGGAGATGCTCGCAATCGCCCCCTGCAGGAACTCCCGCATCCGTTCGCTCGGCGTCGCCTGCGAGACCGAACGCAGGGCCTCAAGGAGATCCTTCCCGAAGAAGTCGGTCTCCCGGGAGACGTAGCGCGCTTCGACAGCACTCTCGCCGTAGATCGTGCTCTGGCCGAGCAGCCGGAAGACCTCGTCGGGGGTGATCCCGGCCGAAGACATGGCGGTGACGTAGTTGATGGCGTACGGGAGGGTGGCGTCGATGTTGCGGCGGCGCTCTCCCGCCTGTATGCCGGGATAGAGGAGGAAGATCAGGTAGGTTGCCCCGCCGAAGATCAGGAGCGAGATGGCCGTGATGGCGACGGTGCCGAGCAGCATCTTGTGGTCGTTTAACGCGTACAGGAACTGCGGAACCGCTCCGCGGTAGACGATCATCTCCGGGACCCGCAGGAGGAAGGTCAGAAGCCCGATCAGTACGGCGGCGACCAGCCCCACGACGATCGAGGAGACGTACGCAGTCGCAAGATACGCCTCGAACGGGGTTGTCATCCGGGCTCCCATCATATCATTTCTGAGGCTGATGTAGTCCCCCCGCTTCTTCTTCAGGTTGTGTCCGATCAGGTTGAAGCAGAACCGTTCGTAACCGTTCATGCGGAACCACCCTCCCCGTAGAGGTCGACACGCACCCGCTGGACGACCGTCTCCGGATCGCGGAAGTAGGAGACCAGGATCTTGCTCACATCCTTGAAGTAGCGGATCTTCTTGATACGCATCCATTCCAGGACTTCCTGCCGGCGCTTCAGCTCTTCTCGCATCCGCTCCTCGCTCCAGCCCCGGTCTTCCATGATCTGTTCGAGGATGTAGGATTTGCCGGAATACCGGATCTCATCGGTTGCCGGGTGCCACCGAAAGACCTCGTTCGTGATCAGTTCGTTCGTCCGGGGATCGATGTCCAGGATCTCGATGAGCTGCTTGTTGCGCCGGATCCGCTGACCGCCGATACGGGCCTGCACCTGGATGGACATCAGGGAGAGGGCAGAGAGCATGTTCCTCGGCACGTCGATCGGCGGATTCTCCAGACGGTGGACGGCGCTCGCCACCGAGTCGGCGTGCATCGTCGCGTAGGTGACGTGGCCGGTGCTCATCGCCTGGAAGAGGGTCAGGG